>NZ_JADRHM010000002.1 GCF_018205345.1 Fusobacterium sp. DD2 | reverse complement strand
CGAGTCCTCTTTTTTTATGGTCAAAAATTAAACAAAATTAATATTTTATTTTATAATATATATTTCCAACTATCTCCCACATGACAAATTGAAGTTTGACAAAATTATAGTAAGAAGGGATAAAGCTTATAGTTCTGTCATTGATCTTAGATGCAAAATAATTACATGGTGCAGCATAGAACTCCACATCTGGGATAAATTTTTGAAATATTTTAAAGCTTCTGTCCATGTGGAAAGCTGAAGTTATCAGTATTGCAGATTTAGTATTATTTTCTTTTAAGCTTTCACCAATATATTGTGCATTTTCCTTGGTATTTTTACTCTTTTCTTCAAGAACAATATCTTCATCTTTTACTCCAAGTGCTACCAGCTCCTTTTTGTATATAGAGCTTTCACTTGCAGTACTCTGCAGAACCATTCCTCCAGAAATATATATTTTTTTAGGATATTTAAAATAGTACTGGGTAGTCGTCAATATTCTGCTGTCAGCATATACCGTTGGAACATTGCCACCAGCAGTATCCAAGGTTATTCCCCCTCCTAAAAGTATATATGCCTCTCCTTTTTCAAGTTCATTTTGAGTGATCTGAGGATAAGTTTTTTCCAGTTGATAGAAAAGGCTGTTTATAAAATAATCAGTAGAAGAAAAGTATAAAAATATCCCTATAACAATAAGGAGAATACCTCTTTTTCTTCTTCTCCATACTATGGACAGACCTATTAGAATAAGAATTATAATTATTGGCAGTGGTGAAAAAATAGCAAGAGTTATCAATTTTTGCATAGAAATTCATTCCCTCCCCATTTTAATATAATAAAAGCAACCTCTTAGGTTCATTGTACCATAAAAGATTGCTTTTTTATTTTTATTTTAGAATTCATCCCATCCGTCAATAGAAGAACTCATATTATAACTTGTTACAGTTCCCTCAAAGAAGTTGGCTTTAACATTTCCCTCTCCTTCAGTATCAGCAAATTTTTCAAGATGCTTATATGGGTTCTTTTCAAATCCAGAATAGATAGGTTTAAGACCTATAGCTCTAAGTCTTTCATTTGCCAGCCATTTTGTATAAGCTTCAGTTGTTTCTTTAGTAATTCCTAAAATATTGTTTCCTATGATGTGATCAGTCCAAGCTATCTCCTGGGCTACAGCTTTTTCAAACATCTCATATACAATATCTTCGTCAAAGAATTCAGGATTTTCATGAGCGATCTCTTTAAACATCTGTTGGAAAATAATTACATGGGATAGTTCGTCTCTATTTATAAGTCTTATTACATCAGATGTTCCCATCATCTTATTTCTACTAGCTAACAGATAGAAGAAGTTAAATCCGTTATAGAAATAAAGTGCTTCTAATAGATAGTCAGCAATTATAACCTTAGCAAAGTTTTTATCATTTGGATTATCTATAAATTCCTGATAAATCTCTGCTATATACCTGTTTCTTTCAAATAGAACCTCATCTTCTCTCCATTTATCATAGATATAGTTTCTAGTCTCCTTAGGAAGAATAGACTCTATAATATATTGATATGACTGAGAGTGAATAGCCTCCTGGAAGGTCTGAATTGACAGTATAAGGTTTACTTCAGGTGCAGTTATATAATCAGACACGTTTGGGATATTGTTGGTCTGAATGCTGTCTAAGAAGATTAGAAAGGAAAGTATACCATCGTATGCTTCTCTTTCATGATTAGTAAGATTATTGTAATCTGTTCTATCCTGAGTAAGGTCAATTTTTTCAGGAATCCAGAAGTTTCCCATCATAGTACGATATAGGTGGTTAGCCCATTGGTATTTAACATTGTTGAGGTTAAATATATTTGTACTGTTTCCTTTTATTATTTTTCTTTCAATTAGAGAGTCAACACCCTCAGGATTGAAAAGTCTTTTTCTATCCACTGCAGCTTTCACACTCCTTCTTATCTTTAGTTATATTTGTATCCTTTTGAATTGTTCTGATGTAGTAGACAGATTTACATCCCTCTTTCCATGCAGTAAGAAGAGTATCAAATATATCTTTTGCTCTTATATTTTTATTAAGGTCAAAAAGAAGTTCCATAGACACTCCCTGAGTAGTCCATTTACCAATTCTACTCATCATTTTTACATAGATTTGAGGATCTACATTTTTAAATTCAGGATAAAACCAAGATCTGTCTTTTAAATATTTTACAACTCTTGGTACAGCACCTTTTTGATTTTTCTCTATGAAAAATCTTAAAAAAGTAGGATTAACAGAAGCAGTAGCTCCCATTAATAGTGATGTAGAAGTGTTAGGGGCAACAGCTGACAGTTCACCGTTACGAAGTCCATATTTTTCTACCAGATCAAAAATTTCCATCCATTTATCTGCATATTTTGAATTCTCTTTGTACCATTTTCTATCTTTTCCAAAGAAGATACCCTGGCTCCATTTAGAACCTTCATATGCAGGATATTTTCCTCTGGACTTAGCAAGAAGTGCAGATGATTTGATAGCATATAAAGCAATTTCCTCATAGAGATTATCAATCTCATCTAGAGATTCTTCATATATCATATATTCATTAGCCATAAAGTCAGCAAGTCCCATAGTTCCTACTCCAATGGCTCTATATTTTTTATTGTGTTTATCTGATTCTTTAATAGGAGTTTTTGTAAGATCTATTGTGTTATCAAGGATTCTAACAGCAATATCAGTTATCTCTGGAATCTCCCATCTTGTCATCTCAGCAAGGTTCATAGAAACAAGATTACATGTATGAATCTCTCCTAAATCAACAGTTCTTATACCTTTTTCACCCTCTGTTTCCTCTTTGAAATTTTTAGTAGGTGCAAAGTTAGAAAAGCTTTCCATACAAAGATTTCCATTACCTATCATACCCATATGGCTGTTGTGATTTGCTTTGTTGGCATTATCCTTAAAGAAAATATAAGGCATTCCAGTCTCTATCTGTACCTTCATTATCTCTTTAAACAGTTCTCTTGCATTTATTACTTTACGAAGAGTAAGAGATGAATCTTTCTCTATTTCAAGATATAATCTTTCGAATTCCTCTCCATAATATTCACAAAGCTCAACATTGTACTTTTGTCTTATCTCATAAGGGTCTACAAGTGTCCAGTCACTGTTTTCCTCTACTCTTTTCATAAATAAATCTGAAACTACAACCTGTGGATAGATATCATAAGCTTTTGTTCTCTGATCTCCATTTTCAGTTTGAAGCTCTAAAAATCTTTCAATGTCCAAATGCCATGAATCAATTGCTACAGTTACAGCACCTGCTCTACGTCCCTGCTGATTTACAGCAACAGCAGTGTCATTTATAATTCTGATCCACGGAACTACTCCACCGCTTGCATTAAAATATCCATTTACCATTGAGTCCTTTGCTCTTATTCTGGAGATATTGACACCTACACCACCGCCATTTTTACTTATTTTAGCAATTGTATCAATATTATAGAAAATAGACTCAATATTATCATCAATAGCTGTGATAAAGCAAGATGACAAGTTTCCTTTAGGAAGTCTTAAGTTAGCAAGGATTGGTGTTGCTAATGATATTTTTTTCTGTGATAGAGCGTTGTAAAATCTAATAGCTGTATTTACTCTATCCTCTTCATTTATTGCAAGGAGCATAGCTATGCACATAAATACCTCCTGAGGAAGTTCGAATGTCTTTCCTCTGTATTTTAAAAGGTATCTATTGACAAACATATTTGCCCCAGCATAGTCGTAAAGCATATCTCTTTCAGGATCAATAACACTGTTTAGTGTATCTATCTCCTCTTTTGAATATTCAAGTAATCTTGCGTCATATGATTTTAACTCAGTGAGATATGAGATAGTTCTAAATAAATCTCCATAAGAGAATCCTCTTTTATGAAAGACCTCTCTTTCTGTCTCCATCATAAGAAGTCTACCAGCTGCATAAGTCCAGTCAGGTTCTTCAAAACACACCATACTTACAGCCTGGTTAATAAGAGATTCCTGAATTTTTTTAGTTGTTATTCCATCCTGATATATTGAATCAATATGGCTTTCCAGTTGTACCATATTTACTTCAAGACCATCACATGCTTTTATGAGTTTTTCTCTTATTTTTGTTATATCCAAATCCTCTTTTATTCCAGCTCTGTTTATAACCTGTCTCATACTACAGAACCTCTAGGAATTTTTCCATAGTGTAGTAACTTCCCTCTTTCTCAACTACTGGTGCACTCATGATTCTTGCTTTACTTGCAACTATCATAAGAGTTTTTAAATCTTCTATATATTCAAATTCTACTCCATCATTATTTAATCTGCTCTTTAAAGCCTCACATTTACTGCATCCAGCTTTTCCATAAACTTTAATCATCTTAACCTCCAAATATACTATATATTCTATATCATGTTTTTTTTAATACTACATATAGTATTATTACATAAAAAAATTTATTTTTCAACATTTTTTTATACTTAATTTATCCAGTTAAATTAAAATGTGGAAGTATAAAAAAAACCATAAGTCAAAATATAATTTCGACTTATGGTGAATATTTTCCAAGGGGAAGCATGCACGATTCAACATACTTCCTATGGGGGTTAGAGCCACCCAAGTAAAGTAACTCTAACTAAAGCTAATTCTATTTTAGCACATTTTTTTTAAAAAAGATACTTTTTTATTTTTTTGCGCACTCATGAGCAGTTCCAAGTAGTATCTCCAGGCCATGTTTGAGGTCATCAATTATATATTCAAGAGACTCTTTTACAGCTTTAGGACTACCAGGAAGATTGATAATAAGAGTATTTTTTCTTATTCCAGCAGTTGCCCTGGATAGCATAGCTCTCTTAGTAATTGTCATAGAATAAGCCCTTATAGCTTCAGGAATTCCAGGAACTCTTTTTTCAATTATCTCCTCTGTGGCCTCAGGAGTCACATCTCTTTTTGAAAAACCTGTTCCCCCAGTAGTGAGAATAAGATTAGCAATCTCTTCATCACACACTCTTATAAGATTTTTCTTTATAATATCTATCTCATCTGGGATAAGAATTTTTTCTGTTACATTGTATCCACGAGATGTGACTATCTCTTCAATAACTTTGGTAGAAAGATCCTCTCTTTCACCTTTTGAACCTTTATCACTCATACAGATTATTGCTACATTGAACATTTGCTACCTCCTATTTTTCATTGAGATAGTTGTGCAGAACTTTATCCCACATACCATTTTCTTTCATGATTTTCTCAAAAATCTCTCTTACAGCACCATATCCACCTTTTTTAGAAGATACAAAATCAACTCTTTCCAATACTTCAGGAACTGCATCGTAAGGACAGGCAGAAAATCCAACTTTTGACATAGCACCTAAATCATTTATATCGTCACCAATGTAAGCTATCTCATCCTTAGATAGATTATATTTATCAGCTAATATTTCAAGCTCTTTTACTTTATTTTTAACTCCCTGAACAAGCTCCTGGATTCCAAGTTCCTGTGCACGTCTTTTTACAATAACTGAAGTTTTTCCAGTAATAATTCCAGCAACTCCTCCTAGTTTTACCCATTGAGCAATGGCAAAACCATCTTTTACATCAAAAGCTTTCCAGGCATTATCTTTGTCATCCATATAGATTCTTCCATTAGTAAGGGTTCCATCTACATCTAATAATATAAGTTTAATCATCTCTCTCTCCTTATTAATTTTTTGTATATACGAAAAAAGGATATCCTGAATTCAGGATATCCTTGAAGTACAAAATTAAAGTGCGTTTACTTTAGCTGCTAATCTAGCTTTTTTTCTAGAAGCTGTATTTTTCTTAACAATTCCTTTAGAAACTGCTTTGTCTAATACTCTGTATGCAACTGATAAAGCTTCTTTTGCATTTTCTGCTTCGTTTAGTTCAACTGCTGATAAAACTCTTTTTACCATAGTTTTAACTCTAGATTTAACTGCTTGATTTCTCATTCTGTTTCTTTCTGCTATTAATACTCTCTTTTTAGCTGATCTTGTGTTTGCCAAATTAAAAACCTCCTAAGTTTTAAAACAATTTTTAAATTTTTTCCATAAGATGATAACATAATTTAAACAAAATGTCAATTTATATTGACTGAAGTTATTTTAATTCGTTTAAGTTAAGCTACAAAAGAGACACCTTCTTGTACAATGGACCAAACATATTCTATCATATTTTTTATTTTATTTCCATACCTTTTTTGATTTTATCCATAGTATTTTTGTCAACTAGAACTTCAGCCATTTTCAATGCAAAATCAAGGGCTTTACCAGCTCCAATTGCTGTAATAAGGTTGCCATCTGTTTCAACAACTTTACCAGTATATTTATAATCTTTCATATCTTCAGCTACTGAGTGATGACATGTTAAAACTTTACCTTTCATAATACCGTTTTTGCTAAGTACAGTGGGAGCTCCACATATAGCTGCAATGTACTTACCTTTACTATCATACTCTTTTACTAATTCTACTACTCTTTTAGAGTTTGCAAGATTTTCATATCCTGGAAATCCACCAGGAAGAACAAGCATATCACCATCACTTAAATCGTGTAGAGAAAGAAGAACATCACTCTTAACTGTTACCTTTTGAGCTGAAGCAACATCGTAATCGTCATTTATAGATACAGTTGCAACATCAACTCCACCTCTTCTTAAAACATCTACTGGTGTTAATGCCTCTATTAACTCAAAACCGTCAGCTAACAATATATATACTTTTTTACTCATAAACTTGTTCATCCCCCTTTTTGGATTCTAGTTATTTTCTACTTTTAATTTACCTTTGTTGATTAAAGCAAGTACAAATTGATGTGCATCAACAACTGCATTACAATAAGCAGATTTAGTTTCTCCTTCAAAGAAAGCATTTAAAAGAACTTGTTGTTGTTCTTCTATATTTCTTTTAAGTTCTTCAACTGTAATTTCTCCATTTTTATATTGTTCTGAAAGAGCATCAAACATTGTATCAAATGTTGAGTCATATAAGTTCTCTTCCCAACTATCAAATCCTGTCATATTATTCACCTCATTCTAATATTTTTACGCCTTTATTTTATCATTTCTTAGTAGGATTGTCAATTTTATAATCGTTGTAAAAAGTATATAATTATTGGGTGTTTATAGTGTGAAAACAGAATGAAACCTTGTTTGGAATTCTAAAATAATGAAATAAAACGATATAATTTTCATTATAATGTGTGTAAAAAACTGGTAAAAGATATAGAAAGTAAACACTATTTGAGATATAATTGTAATATACAGTAGTAGTCTAAAAAAAGACTACTTTATAGAGAAGGGGATAAGATTGAAAGAAATTATAACGCATCTAATTAACTTTGGTTTTTCCAAAACTGAAGCGATTATATACACAACACTATTAAAAATAGGAAAAGCTAATGGTTATAAACTTACAAAAGAATTAGGCGTTGCTAAATCAACAGTTTATCAAACTTTAGACCTTATGTATAAGAATGGATATATTTTGATGATACCAGGAAGTACGAAAGAATATGAGGCTAAGGATCCAGAACTGTTATTTTGTGATTTAGAAAAAAAATTTAGTGCTAATATGAAGGGATTAAAACACTCCCTCAGTAGACTGAAAATAAAAAGAGAGAAAGAATTTTTCTATAAAATCCAAGGAATGGAAAATATAAGTAAAATCCTTACCAAAATAATAGACAATGCTACAGATGAAATTTATATAAATAGTGATTTCAAACTTTTAGAATATAGAGATTCATTAAGGAGAGCTATTGAAAGAGGAGTAAGAGTAATTATTTTTTCTTTTAATAAAGTTGATGATATGGGATTAGATATAGAGGTATATCATAAGAGTAATGTGGTAGAGAGCTATAATAATCCTACACGAATTATGATGGTAGCAGATCTTAGATATAGTTTTGTAGTTACTAAAAGAGATGACAGCATAGATGGTATATACACCAATGATGAAGTTTTTATAAAGATAATATCTGAACATATTCATGGTGATATATATATGGCTAAGCTTGCTAAGATATACGAGGAATCATTTGATGAAAAAATTAAAATAGATACTTTGCATGAGCATAAGAATTTGATTAGGTAGTGTAAAGATTTGGGAGGAACAGATGTTTGAAAGAAGTAGCGGAATTTTAATGCATATTTCATCTCTTCCAGGAGAGTATGGAATAGGCGATTTTGGGAAAGGTGCTTATGAATTTGTGGATTTTTTAGAAAAATCAGGACAGAAATTATGGCAGATACTTCCATTGGGACCGACAGGATTTGGAGATTCACCATACCAATGTTATTCAGCTTTTGCAGGAAATTTTTTATTTATAGATCCAAAAGAACTTGCTGATAACAATTATATATCTTTTGAAGAACTTGAAGGTTTGAAAAATAATAATAAAGGAAAAGTTGATTATAGTAGAGTACATATAAAGAAGGAAGCTGTTTTAAGAAAAGCTTTTGAAGTGTTTTCAAAAAGAGTAAAAGAGGATGGAGAACTGAAATCCAAATTTGAAAAATTTGAAAGCGAAAATAGCTTCTGGCTTGAAAACTATGCACTTTATATGGCACTTAAAATCAAATTTAGTGGAATGCCATGGAACAGATGGCCTAAAGATTATAGACGTAGAGATATAAAAAAAATTGAGCTCAATGAGAAAGATAAAGAGAATTTTAATTATTTCAAGTTTGTTCAATTTATTTTTTATACTCAGTGGTATAGACTTAAAGATTATGCAAATAGTAAAGGGATAAAGATTATAGGAGATATTCCTATTTTTGTTGCAACAGACAGTGCAGATACATGGGAATACAGTAATCTTTTCCAATTTACAAAATCTAAGAGAGTGAAAAAAGTTGCAGGATGCCCACCAGATTATTTTAGCAAGACAGGACAACTTTGGGGAAATGTACTGTATAACTGGAGAGAATTGGAAAAAACAGGTTACAGATGGTGGATTGAAAGAATAAGATTTTCTTTTAACATATATGATATTGTGAGAATAGATCACTTTAGAGGATTTGAAGCTTACTGGAGTATAAGAGCTGGTAAAAAGACAGCAATTAAAGGTAAATGGGAAAAAGGACCAGGAATGAAGCTCTTTAGAGCTATTGAAAAAGAGCTTGGAGAACTTCCAATAATAGTTGAAGATTTAGGATTCTTAACACCACAGGTTGAAAGACTTTTAAGAAGAAGTGGATATCCTGGAATGAGAATACTTCAGTTTGCCTTTGGAGATGATGAAAATAAATATCTACCACATAAATATATAGAAAATTGTGTAGCATATAGTGGAACTCATGACAATGACACAATAGTTGGATGGTATGAATCTTTAGATAGTGGAACTAAGTATAGATGTGATGAATATCTAAAACAATGGCTTACTCCTAGAGGAAGAAATTTCTGGGATCCAATCAACTGGAGAGTAATAGAGACTCTTTGGAGCAGTGTAGCAAATATGGTACTTGTACAGATGCAGGATCTTTTAGGACTTGAATCAGATGCAAGAATGAATACTCCTGCTACTGTTGGTGAAAACTGGAGATGGAGAATGGATGAAAGTGCACTTACAGATGATACAGCAGCCAGACTTAGAGAAGTTACAAAATCATTTAACAGATAATTAATATATATAGATATGCGAGGGATGAAAGATGGTAATTGAAAAAGAATATTTAAAAGAGCAATTGCTTAAGAACTTAAAAATAAGTTTTGGTAAAGAGCTTTGTGAAGCTAAAGATTTTGAAATCTACAGAGCACTTGGAGAAACCATAATGCAGGAAATTGCAGAAGATTGGTATGATACAGAAAAATTGTATTCTCAACAAAAACAGGCTTTTTATCTTTCAGCAGAGTTTTTAATGGGAAGAGCACTAGGTAATAACCTTATTAACTTAGGAATTGAAAAAGAGGTAAAAGAGTTATTTAAAGAACTGGGAATTGACTATAATAAAGTTGAAGATGCAGAAGAGGATTCAGCACTTGGTAATGGTGGTCTTGGAAGACTTGCAGCATGTTTTCTGGATTCACTTGCCACTTTAAATCTTCCTGGGCAAGGGTATGGAATAAGATATAGAAATGGAATATTCAATCAGGAATTTAGAGATGGATATCAGATAGAAAAACCTGAAACCTGGCTTAAATACGGTGATGTATGGTCAGTAATGCGTCCAGATGACGAGGTTATAGTAACTTTTGGAGATGGAAGTGTAAGAGCATTACCATATGATATGCCAATAATTGGTTATGGAACTAAAAATATAAATACCTTAAGACTTTGGGAAGCACACTCTTTAGTTGACTTGGATCTTGGAAAATTTAATCAACAGGATTATCTTCATGCAACTCAGGATAAGACTTTAAGTGAAGATATATCAAGAGTATTATATCCAAATGACTCTACTGATGAAGGAAAGAAACTTAGATTGAAACAGCAATATTTCTTTGTATCAGCATCACTTCAGGATATTGTTAAGAAATATAAAAAGGTTCATGGAACAGATTTCAGTAAATTCTCAGACTATGTTGCTATTCAACTAAATGATACTCACCCAGTAATTGGTATTCCAGAACTTATGAGAATATTTATAGACCTTGAAGGACTTAAATGGGAAGATGCATGGGCAATAGTTGAGAAGACATTCTCATATACAAACCATACAATACTTGCAGAAGCATTAGAAAAATGGTGGGTAGGATTATTTGAACAGGTAGTGCCTAGAGTTTATCAGATAACTCAGGGAATAGATAATCAGTTAAGAGGAGTTCTTGCTGAAAAATTTCCTAATGATCAAGGAAGACAAAATAGAATGCAGATAATAAATGGCAATATGATTCATATGGCTTGGCTTGCAATATATGGAAGTTCAAAAGTAAATGGTGTTGCAGAGTTGCATACAGAGATATTAAAGAAAAAAGAGTTGAAAGACTGGTATGAATTATATCCAGAAAAATTCCTAAATAAGACTAATGGAATAACTCAAAGAAGATGGCTACTTGAGTCAAATCCACAACTTGCTGACTATATAACAGAGCTTATCGGTGATGGATGGATAACAAATCTTACTGAGCTTAAAAAACTTGAACAGTATGTTAATGATGAAAAAGTTCTACAAAGAATACTTGATATTAAACATGAAAAGAAAGTTGAACTTGCAGAATATCTACATAGAACTCAGGATATAATTATAAATCCAGATTCTATATTTGATGTACAGATTAAAAGACTACATGAATATAAGAGACAGCTTTTAAATGTATTCCAGATTATAGATTTGTATAATAGACTAAAAGCATATCCAAATATGAGCTTTACTCCTGTTACATATATTTTTGGAGCTAAGGCAGCACCTGGATATTTTGTAGCTAAAGGAATAATAAGACTTATAAATGAAGTTGCACAGATGGTAAATAGAGACCCTGCAGTAAATGATAAATTAAGAGTTGTATTTGTACAAAACTATAGAGTATCAGTTGCTCAGAAGATATTCCCAGCAGCAGATATATCTGAACAGATATCTACAGCAGGTAAAGAAGCATCTGGAACTGGTAATATGAAATTTATGCTAAATGGGGCATTGACATTAGGTACAATGGATGGAGCCAATGTTGAGATAGTTGAAGAAGCAGGAATAGATAACAACTATATCTTTGGACTTACAGTAAAAGAAGTAGAAGAGATGAGAAAGAATGGATATGATCCACATGTACCTTACAACAGTGTAGTTGGACTTAAAAAAGTAGTGGACTCACTTGTTGATGGAACATTTAACGACTTAGGAAATGGTGTATACGGAACTATTCATAGATTACTTATGGAAAATGCACCTTGGCAACAGGCAGATCAATACTTTGTATTAGAAGACTTTGAGGCTTATAGAAGAACTCAACAGATTATAAATAAAGAGTATACAGATAGAATGGACTGGGCTAGAAAATCATTGATGAATATAGCTAATGCTGGAAAATTCTCATCTGATAGAACTATAAAAGAGTATGCAGATGAAATTTGGCATATAGTTCCTGCTAAGTTATAGTAGTTTAGTTTTTGGGTTTTGGGGAGGAAGAAAATGGAAAACGAATTGGACATTTATTTGTTTCATCGAGGAGAACATAGGCAGGCATATAAATATATGGGAGCACACTTTATAGGAGATGATGAAGTGATGTTCCGTGTATGGGCTCCTCATGCAAGAAGTATATCATTAGTTGGAGATTTTAATAATTGGGATGGAAGAGACCATTGTATGAATAAAATCAACAATGAAGGAATTTGGGAATTAGCTGTCAAAGGTCTAAAAAAATATGATCTTTATAAATTTAAAGTTGAACAGGCAGATGGAAATGTAGTATTTAAAGCAGATCCTTATGGATTTTACTCAGAGATGAGACCTAAGACTGCTTCCTTGATTTATGGTATTCCAGAGTTTAAATGGAATGATACTAAATGGATAAATAAGAGAAGTATAGGTTTAGATGAACCTGTAAATATCTATGAAGTTCATTTAGGATCATGGAAGCTTGATGATGAAGGACACTGGTTAAACTATAGAGAAATTGCTGAAAAACTTTGTAAATATGTAAAAGATCTCAATTATACTCATATTGAGATAATGCCAGTAAATGAATACCCACTTGATGCATCATGGGGATATCAGGGAACTGGATATTATTCAGTAACAAGCAGATATGGAACTCCTGAAGATTTTATGTATTTTATAAACTATATGCATAGACACAATATAGGAGTTATTCTGGATTGGGTACCAGGACATTTCTGTAAAGATGCTCATGGGTTATATAGATTTGATGGAACACCTACATATGAGTATGCAGATTCAAGAATGGGAGAAAATAGAGAGTGGGGAACATGTAACTTTGACCTTACAAGAAATGAAGTACAAAGTTTTCTAATCTCAAATGTAAACTTTTGGTTTGATATTTTCCACATAGATGGAATAAGAATAGATGCAGTTGCAAATATGCTATATCTACCAACTTTAGACCATGATGATATTAAAAATCAATATGGTGGAAAGGAAAACCTTGGTGCAGTTGAATTTTTTAAGAAATTTAATTCTGTAATTCATGAAGATTTTCCAAATTGTGTAATAATAGGTGAAGATTCTACAGCCTGGCCAAATGTAACTAAGCCAGTTGAAGATGGAGGACTTGGATTTGATGGAAAATGGAATATGGGATGGATGAATGATACTTTAAAATATTTTGAAGTTGACCCGTTATTCAGAAAAGACCATCATGGAAAACTTACATTTTCATTTATGTACGCCTTTTCAGAGCACTATGTATTACCTCTTTCACATGATGAAGTAGTACATGGAAAGAAATCTATATTGAATAAAATGCCTGGATTCCTAGGGGCTCAAATGGCAAATGTAAGAGCACTATATGGTTACCAGATGTTTCACCCAGGTAAGAAATTAAATTTTATGGGTAATGAATTTGCACAGGGGCTTGAATGGAGATTTTATGAGCAACTTGAATGGGATCTTCTAAAAAAAGAAGAGAACAAAAAGATGCTTGATTATACAAGAGACTTAAATAAGATGTACCTTAAAGAAAAATCTCTCTGGTCAGATACTGGAGACACTTTTGAATGGATAGAGCATGAAAATCACGATGGAAATGTGATCATATTTAGAAGGAAATCTAAAGATCAGGAAGAAAGTATAGTTGGTATATTTAATTTCTCAGGTGAAGCAAAACATGGATATAAAATAGGAGTGGAAAAGACAAGCAGATACAGAACACTTCTTAACAGTGATGATCCTAAGTATGGTGGAAGCGGATTTACAAAGAGAAAAATATATATACCAAAGGATGAGGGATGGCATTTTAAGGAACAGCATATAGAAGTTGACATACAGGGAAATTCCGTAATCTTTTTAAAAGCGGAGAAGCAGAGAAAGAAGGTTGATAAGAAAACAGAGAAAAAAGAGAGCACCAAGAAGGATAAAATATCAGGTACTATTTTAAAGAACAACAAAAAAGTAAAAAAATAGTGTTAGGGGGATAGCCATGAAGAAGAAACAAATAATTGCTATGTTATTAGCAGGAGGACAAGGAAGCCGTTTAAAAAAATTAACAGAGAAAATAGCTAAACCAGCAGTTTCTTTTGGAGGAAAATATAGAATTATAGATTTCACATTAAGTAACTGCTCAAATTCAGGTATAGATACAGTTGGAGTACTTACACAGTATGAGCCTCATGTATTAAATGAGCATATAGGAAATGGATCACCATGGGATTTGGATAGAATGAATGGTGGAGTAACAGTATTACAACCTCACACTAAGAAAAATGATGAAGGTGGATGGTACAAAGGTACTGCCAATGCAATATATCAGAATATAGCATTTATAGATAAATATTCTCCTGAACATGTACTGATTCTTTCAGGAGACCACATTTACAAAATGGACTATGCAAAAATGCTTAAATTCCATATAGATAAAGATGCAGATGTAACAATAGGGGTATTCAATGTACCACTAAAAGATGCTCCAAGTTTTGGAATAATGAATACAAATGAAGATCTATCTATATATGAATTTGAAGAAAAACCACAAAATCCAAAGAGCACACTTGCTTCAATGGGAATATATATTTTCAAATGGAGCGTATTAAAACAATACCTTATTGAAGATGAAAAGGATCCAAACTCAAGTAATGACTTTGGTAAAAATATCATACCAAATCTTCTAAAAGATAAGATGAAACTATTTGCTTATCCATTTGAAGGATACTGGAAAGACGTTGGAACTATTTCAAGTTTCTGGGATGCACATATGGACCTTTTAAAACCAGACAACAAATTACAACTATTTGATAAGTCTTGGAGAATCTATACACGTCAAGGAATATATCCACCTCTATATGTAAGTGAAGGAGCTAAAATAGTTAACTCACTTGTTGAAAAAGGTTGTGAAATTGAAGGAGAGATTTCAAATTCAGTTATATTCCCAGGTGTAAAAATTGGAAAGAACAGTAAAATTTATAACTCTGTAATAATGCCTAATACAACAATTGAAGAAAATGTAATTATCAATAAATCAATAATAGATGAAAATGTATTTATTGAAAAGAACACAGTTGTTGGAGATAATGAAGAGATAGTAGTAATAGGTGCTGGAGAAATTATAAAGAGTAACGCTATAAAATAAGGTTGGGGAGGATAAAGTATGATTAACAATTATATGGCTATAATATTTTTAGCTGAGAAATTAGATAATATAAGAGCTCTTACTAAAATGAGACCATTAGCCTCTGTACCAGTAGGGGGAACTTATAGAATAATAGACTTTGCTTTATCAAACTTGGTAAATGCAGGAATAAGAAACGTAGGAATATTTGCAGGAAACGAAGATTTGAACTCATTAACTGACCACATTGGACGTGGAACAGAATGGGATTTGGATAGAAGAAAAGATGGAATATTTATGTTTAATCAAATGGCTGATTCTACATATACTACTAACTTAAAAAGAGTTAAGAAAAATATGGAATATTTCTTCCGTAGTAAGCAAAATAACGTAGTTGTACTAAGCTCACACATGGTATGTAACCTTGATGTAAATGATGTAATAAGAGCTCACGAAGAGAGTGGAAAAGATATAACTATGGTTTATAAAAAAGTTAAACAGGCAAATGAAAGATTTGACAACTGTGACAGTGTAAAGGTAAATGAAAAAGGTGAAGTAGTTGGAATTGGACAAAACCTTTTCTTCAAAAGAGATGAAAACATATCTCTTGAAGCCTTTGTACTAAGTAAAGAACTTCTTATTAAAATGATCTGTGATGGAATCCAAGAGGGAGTTTACTATACAGTAAGAGACCTTTTAACTAGAAACCTTGGAAGAGTAAGTATAAATGGTTACGAATTTAAAGGATACCTTGCTTGTATCAACTCTACAAAAGAGTACTTTAACTTTAATATGGATCTTCTTAAAAAAGAGGTTAGAGATGACCTGTTTAACAAAGACAGAAATATCTATACTAAGAGTAAAAATACACCACCTTCACTATTTAGAGACACAGCAGAAGTTAGCAATACTTTAATTGCAAATGGATGTATAATAGGTGGAGTAGTTAAAAACTCAATACTTGCAAGAGGAGCAGTAGTAGAAGAGGGAGCAGTAGTAGAAGATTGTGTACTTCTTCAAGATAGTGTTGTAAAATCAGGAGCTATACTAAAAAATATCATTGTAGATAAAAACAACGTAGTTAAATCTAATGAAAAACTTAGTGCTTCTAGAAACTATCCATTAGTAATTGAAAAGAGCATCCAATGGGATGATAAACATTATAAAAACATATTTGATTTTATAGAAAAATCAACTTTAAATCTTAACGTCAATAAGTAGGGAGGAAAAATGATAAAAGTTCTTTTTGCTACTGGTGAAGCGTGGCCTTTTATTAAGACTGGTGGACTTGGTGACGTTGCGTATTCTTTGCCAAAAGCATTAAAAAATAAAGGTGTAGATGCAAGGGTAATACTACCTAAGTATCAACAGATACCTGAACAATACAGATTTGCAATGAAACATCTAGGACATAAAAAAATATGGGTATCACACTATAATGCCTATGTTGGAATAGAAGAGTATGAGCTTGATGGTGTTACATATTATTTTGTAGATAATATGCAATATTTTGCAAGACCTAAAGTATATGGGGAGATAGACGACTGTGAAAGATTTACATTTTTCTCAAAAGCAGTAGTTGAGACATTTGATCTCACTGGGTTTACACCAGATATTATTCACTGTAATGACTGGCATACTGCCTTGATTCCTATATATGTAAGAGAAAGAGGTCTTCAACATGATATAAAGACAGTATTTACTATTCATAATTTAAGATTCCAGGGATTTTTCCCAAATATTGAAATTGAGGAAACTCTTGAAATAGATAGAGAAAGATATTACCAGGAAGATGGACTTAAGTTCTATGATGTTATATCACTTTTAAAAGGTGGAGTGGTATATGCAGACTATGTAACTACTGTAAGTAGAACATACTCACATGAGATAAAGACTCCAGAGTATGGAGAGGGTATAGATGGACTATTTAGAAAATTTGACTATAAACTTACTGGTATAGTAAATGGAATAGATACATCTGTATATAAGGCTCCAAAAGAATCAAAAAGTTCTTTAAAAGCTAAACTTCAAAAATCTCTAGGGCTTAATGTAGATCCAAATGTACCTTTAGTTGCAATAATATCAAGACTTGATAGACAAAAAGGAATAGATATGATTACTCAAGCCTTTGATAGAATGATGGGCCTTGGAATACAGTTTGTTCTTTTAGGAAGTGGAGAGCCATATTATGAAGATTTCTTCAGATGGAAAGAAAATCAGTACAGAGGAAGAGTCTGCTCATATATAGGATTCAATCAACCACTTTCACTTGAGGTATATGCTGGAGCAGATATGTTTCTAATGCCATCACTATTTGAGCCATGTGGATTATCTCAAATGATAGCTATGGAATATGGAACTGTACCTATTGTAAGAGAAACAGGAGGACTTAAAGATACTGTTACTCCTTATAATGAATACACTGGACAGGGAAATGGATTCAGCTTTATTGATGCAACACCTGAAGTAATGTTGAAAATAATTGATTACGCTATTAAGATTTTCAGAGATAAAAAACAGTGGAATCTTATTGTAAAACATGGTAAAGAAAGAGACAGTAGCTGGAATAGACCTGCACAGGAATATATAGATGTGTATAAAAAAATAATGTAATAATATGAAAGTCTGTAACTGCCTAAATATCAGGTGGCTACAGACTTTTTTATTTTTTGAATTGAATTAATCTATCTTACAAGAACATATATCCCAATTAAAAGAAGAAGTGTATAGTAGGAGAAAATAATCTTATTTACCCTGTTTTCATGATTGATTTTAAAATTTATCTTATCAATAATCATTGAAAATACAGCTAAGGTACAGAACATTCCAGTTGACATTATAATTGTACTTGGAAAAAGATACTCACGATGTCCCAGTACTGTAATGGTAAGTAAAAGACTCAGTACCCCTGAGCAGGGGAAAAATACTCCTATTACAAAAAACTTATCTTTTATCTTTCTCTCTGTAAATTCATTTACCATATTAAAAAGAGCTAGAAGTATAAGAGTAATTCCATATAAATGCTTTCCAAATTCATCAAGATATTTTACCTGTAGAGCATTAAAAGCTTTATTTTGCCCAAAAATAACATAGATAATTATAAAGCTAATAAGGGCTTGAGTATAAGCTATGAAAGCTGAATAAAGTATAAGTGTGGGCTTCTTATGCTTTAAATGAAGTGTAAGGAGATATGTTTTTCCATGTCCTGGTCCTATAGAATGAATAACACCATAACTAAATATTAAAAGAGACCAGTATATAACATCATTTTTCTTTACACTGAATACAAATTGCCTCATTATTTTAAGCTGTATCTGTTGAAGTTTGAAAAAGAGCTCTCTGTTAAATAAAAAAAGTACAATAATTCCAATGATGATTATAAGTATAGTAAATTTGCGTTTCAATAGAATTTCACCTCATACTCTTTAGGGTATACCATACCATAGTAAAATGGTTTTTTCATATTCTCCTTTAAGGAAAACTTAGCAGAATAATCACTATTTTGCATAGTTATATGAAAATCTTCCTTTTCGTAATCATATGTATAAAAATATTCAGTATCATAGATAGCAAAAACAATTGAGGTTTTATTATCTATCTTTTCATAGATAGGTATTTCAATATTAATTTTTAAAGAGTCATCCTCTATTTCTGCATCTTTAAATATTGGGTTAAATTTTTTGTCCTTTCCATCCCACTGAATCCGAAGATCATGTATAACATCCTTATAAAAAGAGAGATCTTTATCTGTAATGGTCTTTCCTTTTGGTATTTTTTCAGTGAAAAGTACCGTGTTCATTTCATCGAGATACACAGTTACATCCAAAGTCTTAACTTCATCTTTCTCAACATTAAGTTGAAAAGCACCTGTGAAGAAAACATGAGGATGTGCATAGATAGAGATACTAAGAAGTATAAAAAATATAAAAGTTTTTACCATATAAAAATCCCCTTTCTGCAAAGATACAATATTTTATCATAAAAATACCATAAATTAAATATTTATTCCCTGATTAATATTATATAAATTGAAAAGTAGCTATTGATAAAAGATATAATAGAATATTATAACATATAAAATTAATAAATATTAAAATTATAAAAAATGAATATTTTGATATACTAAATATTTGTTGACTTTAGAAAATTCATAGTGTATTCTAAAATAGTATAGATTAAATGAACAGATTGTGAATTAATTTAAGAGAATAATTTGAAATTTGTCAATAAAAATGAGGTGGAAAGAGTTTATGGAAAAAAGTATATATAGGGTAAAATCTTCAAGCTCAAAAGGGGAAACTCTTTATCTGATACTGGCTTTTATAGTTATAATTTCTATAGCTTCGGCTCTTTTAAAATTGAGAGAAAAACCAATATTTATACAGAAGATAGAGAAGAATGAGATAAGTTCTTATAAAAGTTTTAATAGCATTGAACTTGGAATTTATTCAGAGCTGTTAAATTCTTTAACTGATATAGAGGGACTGAAAGAGGAAACAGGAAATTATCCTGAGATAAAACTCCTTGAAGAGGAGGGTATTCCGCCATTTGTAAAGGATGAAACATGGAAAAATAAAGGAGAGATTGACTGGGAGCTCATATATCATGATAATCAGCCAATATATCTTGGAAAGAGTAATAATTTTGATGTGACAGGAAATTTTCTGGTAGAGATAAATAAAGAAGATATAGGTAAAAGTAATATCTACTACTCTAAGGAGCATATCAATACCAGTGTTGTAAGAAATAGATATGAGGATATGAGAGATATTATGAAAAGAGTAGTATCATACACTGGAAACGAAGAGAGAAGAAAGTACAAGGAGGAGTAATTATGAAGAAGATAGTTTTACTTGTGGCAATGTTTATTTTGGGAATAGCTTCATTTGCAAAGGATAAGCTCAATATTGGAGTAACTCTTCAACCCTATTATAGTTATGTAACAAATATAGTTGGAGATACTGCAAATGTAGTACCTGTAGTGAGATTGGATATCTATGATTCACATAACTATCAGGTAAGAGCAGAAGATATTACTAAAATGGATAATATAGATGTATTAGTGGTAAATGGTATTGGCCATGACGAGTTTGTTTTTAAAATGTTAGATGCAGCTAAAAACAAAGACAGGATAAAAGTTATATATGCTAATAAAAATGTATCTTTAATGCCAATTGCTGGAACACAAAACTCTGAAAAGATTTTAAATCCACATACTTTTATATCTATAACAGCTTCTATTCAGCAAGTATACAATATTGCAAAAGAACTTGGAGAGATAAATCCAGAGTATAAAGCTCTCTATATGAAAAATGCAAGGGAATATGCAAGAAAATTAAGAAAGATAAAATCAGATGCTTTAGAAAAAATAAAAGGATTGGAAGGAATGGACTTAAGAGTTGCAACAGCTCATGGAGGATATGACTATCTATTTTCAGAATTTGGAATTGAGGTCAAAGCTGTAATAGAACCTGCTCATGGAGTACAACCAAGTGCAGCAGAGCTTGAAAAAGTTATAAATAAAATAAAGAAAGAAAAGGTAGATGTCATATTTGGAGAAAAGGCATTTAACAGTAAGTATGTAGACACTATCAATAAGGAAACTGGAGTTGAAGTAAGATATTTATCTCATTTGACAAATGGACCTTATGAAGTTGATGGCTTTGAAAAATTTATAAAGCAGGACTTAGATGAAGTGGTATCTGCTATACAGGAAGTAGCTAAAAAAAGAGGAAAATAAGATGAATGGAATAAAAATTGAGATAAAAAATTTAAGTCTCACTCTGTCAAATAATGAGATATTAAAAGATATAAATCTCACAATAAATGAAGGAGAAGTTCACTGCCTCGTTGGACCTAATGGTGGAGGAAAGACATCTTTACTCAGATGTATACTGGGACAGATGCCCTTTCAAGGTGAGATAAATATGATATATGAAGGGGAAAGAAATATTGGTTATGTTCCACAGCTTTTGGATTTTGAAAGAACTCTTCCAATTACAGTGGAAGATTTTATGGGAATGACCTGTCAGATTAAACCCTGTTTTTTAGGATTATCTGGGAAGGTAAAAAAAGAGGTTGAATCACTTTTGAAAAAATTAGGTGTATATGAAAAAAGAAAAAGACTTCTTGGAAATTTATCCGGTGGAGAAAGACAAAGGGTACTACTTGCTCAGGCTCTTTATCCAACACCTAAGCTTCTTATTTTAGATGAACCATTGACAGGAATAGACAGATTGGGAGAAGATTATTTCCGTGAAATTATAAAAGAGCTTAAATCTAAAGGAGTAACTATTTTATGGATTCATCATAACCTTTTACAGGTAAAAGAGATGGCTGATGTAGTTACATGCATTCGGGGAAAGGTTATGTTTAGTGGAGACCCAAAAAAAGAGCTTACAGAAGAGAATATCATGAGAATATTTGGATAAGTGGGGGATAATTTTGGATAGTATAAGAGAATTTTTAATAAATCTGGCAACACAGGGTGTATTACCCTTTCCATTTAAATATGGTTTTGTTATTAATGCACTTATATGTGGTTTATTTGTAGGGCCTATATTGGGAGCTATGGGAACAATGGTAGTAAGTAAAAAAATGGCTTTCTTTTCAGAAGCAGTAGGTCATGCTGCTATGACAGGGATAGCTATAGGGATACTTGTAGGTGAGCCGTATTACTCACCTTATATATCGCTTTTTGCTTACTGTATACTTTTTGGGCTGATAATAAACTATACAAAGAATAGAACAAAGATGTCTTCAGATACCTTAATAGGTGTATTTCTTGCTATGTCGATTGCCTTAGGAGGAGCACTTCTAATATATGTTGCAGGAAAAGTTAACTCCCATATTTTAGAGAATATCCTTTTTGGTTCTGTCCTTACAGTAAATGATACAGATATATTTATACTGGTAGTGACATCAATAATCATTTTAACTGTTATTGTGCCATATTTTAATAAGATGCTACTTGCAAGTTTTAATCCAAGTCTTGCAAGTGTAAAGGGAGTTAGAGTAAAACTTCTGGAATATATTTTTATAGTAATGGTAACTATCATAACAATAGCTTCTGTTAAGATAATTGGTTCAATATTGGTAGAGGCATTGCTTCTTATTCCTGCAGCTGCAGCAAAAAATATCTCAAAATCCATGAGAAGTTTTATACTTTATAGCATTATATTTGCTTTAATCAGCTGTCTTGTTGGAATATTTATTCCTATATATTATGAGATATCTATTCCATCTGGAGGAGCAATTATACTTATATCAGCATTTATATTTATCCTCACTATAATTATGAGGGCTATGTTTAAAGGATTTAGAGAGGGAGAGTAGTGATGAAAAAATTATTATTCATATTGATATTATTATTTACTGGTATTGTAGCTTATGGAAAAAATATAGTTATAACTTCTATACAGCCTTTATATTCCCTTGTAAGTATTCTAACTGAGGGAACTGATATTGAAAGCTATACACCTTTTGAATCTGATGTATCTATGACTACATCAAGAGAAGCTATGAAAGAGGAAAACTTCAATCTGGATATAGCTAAAAAAGCTCAGGCTGTAGTAGATATCGCTCACGTCTGGCCAGAGGATATGATATATGCAAAAGCAAGACTTAAAAATATTCATATTATTGAGATAGATGCAAGTCACAACTATGATGATAAGAAACCGACTTTATTTGTAAATGAATATAGGAGTGGAAAAATCAATCCATATATCTGGATGAGCAGTAAAAATCTTATTAAGATGGCAAATCTTATAGCTGGAGATTTAGAGAAGATATATCCTAAAAATAGTAAAAAAATTGAAAATAACCTTAGAAAATTTTCAAAGGAATTATTAGTTGAGGAAAAAAATATAGATAAAAGACTTCTTGATACAGCTACTTCTGAAGTTATATCTCTATCAGAAAATCTTAATTATTTTTTAAATGATATGAATATCTATACAGAATATTATGATTATTCAAAATTAAATGAAGAGAATGTTAAAGATATAATTGAACAATATGGAATAAAAACTATAGTTTCAGATAGATGGGTAAAGAAAAAAGTAATAAAAGCAATAGAAAATGCAGGTGGAACATTTGTATATATAAATACCCTGGATATCCCATATGATAAAGATGGAAAGATGGATCCCCAAGCTATTTTAAAAGTATATAGAGAAAACAGTGATGCTCTTTTAAAGGGGTTGAATCACTAAGTTAAGGAGGAACAATGAAAAAGATTCTTGTAACGTTACTTATGGTTTTTACTTGTGTTGTAGCTTTTGCTCATGCACCTCTTCTATCAGTAGATGACAATGATGATGGAACTATCTATATAGAGGGAGGATTTTCAAATGGTGCATCTGCTGAAGGTGTCGAGTGTATTATTGTAAAAGACAGAGCTTATAATGGCCCTGAGGACACTTTTAATGGGAAGGAGATTATCTATAAAGGAAAATTTGGAAAGGATAATTCAATAACTATACCAAAACCACTTACCCCTAAATATGAAGTATATTTCAATGGCGGAGAGGATCACGTATTGGGAAAAAAAGGTCCAAAGCTTGAAGAAAAAGATATGGAAAAATGGAAAAAAGCAGTAGCTGATTATGATTTTGGTGATTGGAAAGAGTCAATGACTGAGAAGTAAGCAACAAAAATAAAATATAGAAAGCGGAGGGATTTATATGAGAAAAGGGATATTTTTACTTGGAGCACTAGTTCTTTCATCAAGTTTGTTTGCACATGATCATTTTATGTATACTGATAATCTTGATGTCAGTGGAAAAAATGAAGTAAAAATGAAAGTTATGTTGGGGCATCCAGCTGAGGGAAAGGATATGGGAACTATAAGTGTAGGGACTGTAGATGGAAAAACTACTCTACCAGTGGATTTCTTTGTAATTCATAATGGAGAAAAACAGGACCTGACTTCTAAAGTTAAACAGGGATTTATAAAGAGTCCTAAAGGGCAAACTGTAACCTTTGACGCTGTATATGGTAAACAGGATGGATTAAAAGGTGGAGGAAGCTGGGTATTTGTAATGAATCCTGGAGAAACAAAGGATTCTGGATACCATTTTTATCCAATTGTAAAATTAATTGTTACAAAAGATTCAGCAGGATCTGACTATAATCAGAGAGTAGCACCAGGTTATGATGAGATAGTACCACTTCTAAATCCAGTAAATGCTTGGAAAGATAATGTATTTAGAGCTAAATTTGTAGATAAAGATGGAAATCCAATTAAGAACGCAAGAGTGGATATAGATCTTTTAAATGTTAAAATAGATATGAATAAAAATAGTTATATTCCTAATGCAGAGATTCCTAAATCTTCATTAAGAGTCTTTACTGATGACAATGGAGTATTTGCCTTCGTTCCTTCAAAAGCTGGAAAATGGGTAATAAGAGCAGTGAGATCAATAGATAAAGATAAACAGGAAGTACATGATTCATCTCTAGTAGTTCAATTTGAATAATAAAAAAAGCCAGCAATAAAAAGCTGGCTTTTTAATTTATTAATAATTTTCAGGGAAAAGAATTTTTTCTACTCCCTCAATGATAATATGCAGTATCATCATATGGATCTCCTGAATTCTATCAGAAGTTTTTCCAGGAATGATAAATTCAAAATCTCCCATTCCCTTTAACTTTCCTCCATCTTTTCCTAGTAGAAGACAAGTTTTCATTCCAATTTTTTTAGCTGCTTCTACAGCTTTTATTACATTTGCTGAATTACCACTTGTAGAGATACCAAAGAACATATCTCCCTGTTTTCCATAAGCTTCTACTCCTCTTGAGAAGATGTAGTCAAATCCATAGTCATTTCCAACACATGTAATATGAGATGAGTCAGAAAGAGCTATTGCAGGAAGAGCTTTTCTATCACTTCTAAATCTACCAGTAAATTCTTCAGCAAAGTGAAGAGCATCACAGTTGCTTCCACCGTTACCACATATCATAACTTTATTTCCATTTTTAAAAACCTCAGCTAAAGCTTTAGCTGTTTTTTCAGTTTCTCCTCTTTTTTCTTCTTCTTTTATAAAATTTTCAAGAAGTTCAAATTCAGTTTTATACGATTGCAGTAAGTTCATATATCCTCCTAGTGTTGAATCTTATAATCTTGAATAAAGTTGATAAATTTAATGATTTGGATAAGACTCTTCTTATCTTTAGTGATGACGATTTGATATCCGTCTTTTACTTCATTTACCTTATATATAACTTTAAATTCTCCAGTTTCAACTTCTTTATGTACAGCGTAATAAGGAAGAATAACGTTACCTATCTCTTCTCTTACCATTCCTTTGATAACTTCAAGACTTCCGTTAACATTTATTTTAGAATCAAATGAAACTCTAAACTTATCTTCAATTGCTGCAAGAGCCTCGTTGTTATTAGGAATATTTTTTCTTGTAATTAAAGGATCTTTTGCAACGCTTTCCATACTATGATATTCCTTAGTACTTACCAAAGTATATGGCATTTTTTCTATTGTTATTACTTCAAGGTTAGGGTCATTTAAGTGTTGTTCGTCAATTATAAGTATGTCCAAATCCCCTTCTTTTAAAAGCTTTAGAAGCCAATCTTTTTGACCAATAACAATTTCATATTCAATCTCTTCATGAGCTTTTGAAAATCCATTCATAAGTCTTGGAATTAATGGTTCACCGATTACAGATGTTGCACCAATGGCAATTCTTGCTCTGTCCAAGTCAATAATTCTTGAAATTTCCTTTTCTGCTCTTTTAACTTTATCAAAGATATCCTCAGCCATTTTGTATAATGCTTCCCCAGTATAAGTTAGCTTGATTTTCTTAGAACTTCTATCAAACAGTTTAGCATTTAAAATCTCTTCAAACTTTTTTACCTGGATAGAGACTGCTGACTGATTTATATAAAGTTTACTTGCAGCTTTGGTAAAACTTCTCTCTCTAGCTACTTCGTAAAATATTCTCAAATAATGTAAATCCAAAGACACCAACTCCCTAAATTATATTCTTCATATATAAAATAAATACTTTTACATATGTTTAATTCTATCATAAAAAATGGATAAAGTATAATTATTTTTTATAATTTTATTTATTTTTTATATAACACCAAAATGTTTAAGTGCTTTAACAACACCATCATTATCTACAGTGTCTGTAATGTAGTCTGCTACCTCTTTTAATTCTTCGTTGGCATTTCCCATAGCTACACCTATTCCAGCAGCCATAATCATAGTTTTATCGTTTCCACCGTCACCGAAAGCCATAACTTCATCTTTAGTATACCCATAGTGTTCCATTATTTTCTTAACAGCTACATGCTTTCCACCACCAGCAGGAATAACATCTATAAATAGAGGGCTCCATCTGGTAGCTTCACAATTTGGAAGTACACTCATAAATGTATCCTGGTAATCTACAGGAATATAAGGATTAAGCTGGAATATTTTAGCTTTAACAGCTCTTGATACATCTGTAACTAGTGGTAATGGAAGATTTACACTTTCCAATACATTTCTTACACAGTCATCAATCTGATTTACATACATCTCTTTATCTTCAACAAAAGTACAAGTGATATTGTTCTCTTTAACAAAATCAACAATAGCTTCTATATCTTCTTTACAAATATGATTTTCATAAAGTACTTCATGCTTATCATTAAAACAGTATTGACCATTTAGAGTTACAAAACCATCAAATTTAATCTCAGCAACATTATTACCCATATATAAAATAGATGGGTGACGTCCTGTAGCTACAAATACTTTGATATTTTTATCCTGCATAGTTTTTATAGCATCTAATGTACTTTTAGGTACTTTATGTGTTTTAAAGCTTACAAGAGTTCCATCTACATCAAAAAAAACAGCCTTTATCATTTATTCTATACCTCCAAAAAAAGAGGGGAGATACCCATTTCTCCCCCTTTTTAAATTTTATCCTTCTAAAAATTCATCCAAATCACATTCAGATTTTATTATTTCATAGAAATATCTTCCAGTAGTTTCAGATATTTTTCTTGATTGTATAAAATCTTTTTCAGTTAGACGTTGTACTGCATCATTTATCTCATCTAATGAGTGATCAGTAAGAGTTTTTTCAAGATCCAAAGTACTTAAGCATTTTTTTACTTTTTCTACTTCAGTTCCATTTGCCATACATCCAAGTATAACTTTTTCTTTTTCTTCGTAAATATCTCCTTTTGCTTCAAAATCAAGTAACGCTCTAAAAATTTTCTCTTCTAAGTTCATAACTTCATCTCCTTATCCCTCTTTTTAGATTATACTTCTATGTGCATAAAAGAATATTTTACTGTAAATTTTTAAGGTTTTCAGTAAGTTTATCCATTTTATCCTGATATTCTTTCTGAATTCTTTTTTCTCTTTCTAAGATATGTTCTGGTGCTCTTGAAACGAATTTTTCATTTGCAAGTTTAGCATTTACTTTATCAAGATCTTTTTGAACTTTTTCAATTTGATCCTGTATTTTTTTGATTTCAGCTTCTAAGTTAAGAAGTCCAGTAAGAATCATATATACTTCTGAATTTCCAGCAACTCTAAATCCGCTTTGATCAGGTTTTTCCATATCTTTTCCATATTTCATATCTTCTATCTTAGCTAATTTTGTAATGAAAATATAGTTGTCTTCAAGTGTTTTAAGTTCATTTTCATCACTTGTTTTAATAACAACTTTAACCTCTTTAGCTGGAGATATTCCCATTTCAGCTTTTATATTTCTAAGAGAAGAGATTACTTCTTTGATGTAGTCAAATGATTTAACTACTTCAGGTTTTATAAGTGAATTATCAGTTTCAGGGAATTTTTGAAGCATAATTGTGTCCCCGTCAACTTTTATTTTTTGCCAAATTTCTTCAGTTATAAATGGCATAAATGGATGTAACATTTTAAGTCCATTTTCAAGTACTGTCCATAATACATATTGAGCAGTTACTTTTGATGCTTTTTCAGAGTCCTCATTGTTGTATAATCTTACTTTTGCAAGTTCAACATACCAGTCACAGAAGTCTCCTCTTAAGAATTCATATATAGCTTTTGCAGCATTATCAAGTTGGAACTTATCAAGATTTTCATGAACAGTTTTAGCTGTTTCATTCATTCTTGAGAATATCCATTCATCAACTAGTTCAAATTTTAAATCTTCTTTTTTAACCTTTGTAATGTCGAATCCATCTAAGTTCATTATAACAAATCTTGCCATGTTCCAGATTTTGTTAGCAAAGTTTCTTCCCATTTCAAGAAGTTTTTCTGAGAAATATACGTCTTGTCCTTGAGAAGTGTTATAAAGCATAGAGAATCTTATAGCATCTGCACCAAATTCTTCAATTAGATTGATTGGATCTGGTGAGTTTCCTAAAGATTTAGACATTTTTCTACCAAGATCATCTCTAACGATTCCGTGGAAGAATACGTTTTTAAATGGTATCTCTTTCATTTCATAAAGACCGAACATAATCATTCTTGCTACCCAGAAGAATATAATATCTGCACCAGTTACAAGTGTAGAAGTTGGGTAGAATGTTTCAAGTTCTTTAGTCTTTTCAGGCCAACCCATAGTTGAGAAAGGCCATAATGCTGATGAGAACCATGTATCTAGTACGTCTTCTTCTTGGGTTAATTCAACATCTTTTCCATAGTGTTTTTTAGCTTGTTCATAAGCTTCTTCTTCTGACATTGCAACAAAGATGTGGTTATCAGGACCATACCATGCTGGGATTCTGTGTCCCCACCAAAGTTGTCTTGAGATACACCAGTCTCTTATATTTTCAAGCCAGTTGAAGTATATTTTTTCCATTTTCTTAGGAATTATTTGAATTTCACCATTTCTAACTACTTCAAGAGCTTTTTTAGCAAGTGGTTCCATTTTAACAAACCATTGTTTAGATACTCTTGGTTCAATTACAGTATCACATCTATAGCAGTGACCTACATTGTGGTGAAGATTTTCTATTTTAATTAAAGTTCCATTTTCTTTTAATTCTTCAACAATAACTTTTCTAGCTTCAAATCTGTCCATTCCAGCATATTTAGGGAATTCAGCAGTGATTTTTGCATCTGGAGTTAGCATGTTGATAATTGGAAGATCGTATTTTTTACCTAAGTTAAAGTCATTAGGGTCATGAGCAGGAGTTATTTTAAGAGCTCCAGTTCCAAATTCCATATCTACATATTCATCAGCTATAACAGGAATTTCTCTTCCTACCAATGGTAGAATAAGTTTTTTTCCAACTAGGTGTTTATATCTTTCATCTTCAGGATGAACAGCTACTGCAACGTCAGCAAGCATAGTTTCAGGTCTTGAAGTAGCAATGATGATATATTCATCAGAATCTTTTACTGGGTATTTAAGATGCCATAAATGCCCATCTTGCTCAGCGTGTTCAACTTCGTCGTCAGCAAGAGCAGTACCACATCTTGGGCACCAGTTAACCATATATTCTCCTTGGTAGATTAGACCATCATTGTATAGGTCTACAAATATCTTTTTAACAGCCTTAGAAAGTCCTTCGTCCATAGTGAATCTCTCTCTATCCCAGTCAAGAGATGCTCCGATTTTTCTAAGTTGTGTAGTGATAATTCCACCATATTTTTCTTTCCATTTCCATGTTTCTTCAATAAATTTATCTCTTCCTAAATCTTCTTTAGTAAGATTTTGTTCTGCAAGCATTCTTTCTACTTTATTTTGAGTAGCAATACCAGCATGGTCACATCCAGGAACCCATAAAGTATTGTATCCACACATTCTTTTATATCTAACAAGTGTGTCTTGAATAGAGTTATCCAGTATATGCCCCATATGAAGGATTCCAGTTACATTTGGAGGAGGGATTACTATTGAATAGCTCTCTTTTCCTTCATCCATTTTTCCTGCAAAATACTTAGACTCTTCCCATATTTTGTACCATTTTGACTCTATTTCCCTAGGGGAATATGTCTTGTTCAACTCTTCCATTTATTCCTCCTCTATAACATTCTCTTTCTTTAAAAGAGACTCTATATAATCTAATATATCTTCTTTACCTGAATCATTTAATGATGAATGGAAAAGTACATCATCATTATGAAATTCAACTTTTTTCTTTATATCTTTTAAACATTTAAATTTTTCATTATTTGAAACTTTATCCATCTTTGTAAATATTATTTTAAATGGGATTTCATGGTGGTCTAGCCACACAAGCATCTCTATATCTTCTTGACTTGGAACTCTTCTTATATCAAGAAGAACAAATACAAGTTTTTTTCTAGGACTTGCAACGTATCTTTCCATGGTTTTACCCCATTCAGCTTTCATAGCCTTTGGAACCTTTGCAAATCCATATCCTGGAAGGTCAACTATATAAAACTCATTATTTATTTTAAAGTAGTTTATTAGTTGAGTTCTTCCAGGTGTCTTACTTGTTTTTGCTAATTTTTTTCTTCCAGTAATACTATTGATAAGAGAAGATTTCCCAACATTTGATCTTCCGACAAATGCAAATTCCATATTGTCTAATTCTTCAGGATAATCTTTTTCATACACTGCTGATTTTACAAATTCAGCTTGTTTTATCTTCATATTTACCTCTTTTCTATTTAATTAATCAGCAAAAACCAACTTTTCTACATCATCATAAGTTTTAGCAAAATGGATAGTCATATCCTTTGATACTTCTACAGGTATTTCATCCTGATCAACTCTGTTGTCTTCAGGGAGAATAACCTCTCTAATACCAGCTCTGTGAGCCCCTATTACTTTTTCTTTTACTCCACCTATAGCAAGTACATCACCAGTTATAGTGATCTCTCCAGTCATTGCTATATCCTGTCTTAATTTCTTTCCAGTTATTACAGATATTATAGCACTTGTAATAGTTATACCAGCTGAAGGTCCATCTTTTGGAGTAGCTCCTTCTGGGAAGTGTAGGTGAATATTCTTTTTCTCTAAGAAATCTTCCTGAGTTGGTTTATATTTATCAAGGTGTGCTTTAACATATGTATATGCAACTTGAGCTGATTCAGTCATTACTTTACCTAAAGTACCAGTAAGAGAAAGTTCTCCTTTACCAGGAATAGCTACACCTTGTACTTCAAGAGTAACTCCTCCAACTGAAGTCCATGCAAGACCATTTACAACTCCAACTTTAGGAGTTTTTCCAGCTTGTCTTTCAGGTCTATATTTAGGTTTTCCTAAATATTTTTCTAAGTTATTTGTTTTGATAATAACTTTTTTCTTTTTATTTTCAACAACATCTCTGGCTACTTTTCTACAGATAGTTATAATTTCTCTCTTTAAGCTTCTTACTCCAGCTTCTCTTGTGTATTCAGAAATAATTCTAAGAATTGTATTGTCTGAAAGAGAAAGTTCTATATTTTTAAGTCCATTTTCTTCTTTTGCCTGATCTATAAGATATTGTCTTGCAATATGAAGTTTTTCAAATGCAGTATAAGAAGAAAGACTAACAATTTCCATTCTATCTACCAATGGTGGAGCCACAGTTCTCAAATCATTAGCTGTAGCTACAAAGAATACCTTTGAAAGGTCAAATGGCATATCGATGTAATGGTCTTCAAAATGGCTGTTTTGCTCAGGGTCTAATACTTCAAGCATAGCAGAAGCAGGATCTCCTTTAAAGTCATTTGACATCTTATCTATTTCATCTAAAAGAATAACTGGGTTATTAGTTCCAGCATCTTTAAGAGCTTTCATAATTTTACCAGGCATTGATCCAATATATGTTCTTCTATGTCCTCTTATTTCAGCCTCATCTTTTACTCCACCTAGTGAAACTCTTACAAATTTTCTACCCATTGCATCAGCAATAGATTTTCCAAGTGAAGTTTTACCGATACCAGGAGGTCCAGCAAAACAAAGGATACTTCCTTTCATATTTGAGTTAAGTTTTTTAACTGCTAAGAAATCAAGGACCTTATTTTTTGCATCTTTAAGACCATAGTGATCTCTTTCAAGTATTTCATTGGCTTTTTTTAGGTCAACGATATCCTTAGTAGATTTTGCCCATGGAAGCTCAATTACAGTTTCAATATAGTTTCTAGTAACTGTAGACTCAGCTGAAGATGGAGGCATTTTAGCCAATTTTTTCATTTCGCTGTCTATTTTTTCTTTTGCCTCTTTAGGAAGTTTTGCCTTCTTTATTTTCTTAGCTAATTCTAACATATCATCATCTTGAGAAAAATCTCCCATCTCTTCTTTCATGGCAGTGATTTTTTCTCTTAGATAAAAGTTTTTTTGTGCTTCATTCATTTTTGTTCTTACTCTATCATCTATTTTTTTCTCTAAAGCAGCGATTTCCATTTCATTTGTAAGAACATCAAGTATCTTCATTCCTCTTTCTTTTACATCAAGGATTTCAAGTAATTCCTGTTTTGTATCTGTTTTAGTAGGAACATTTGATGCGATTATATCTAATGCATTACTTATATTTTTTATTCCTTTCAGATTTAGAAGAAGTTCTGAAGAGATTTTTCCTGTTACTGAGATATATTTTTCAAATAGGTTTAAAACCTTTCTATATATAGCCTGTACTTCTTTAGTGTTGCTATCTTCAGATTTTAATATATTAAAATCTGCCTTATATAAATCATCCACAATTTCAGGATTAGATATTTCTACTCTGTCTTCTGCTTCTACAAGAACTTTGATGTTATTATTAGGCATTTTAACTATTTGTAATATGTTAACTAATACACCAAAAGTGTAGATATCCTTTGATAAATCAGGATCTTCAACAGAAGGATTTTTCTGCATACACAATATTAATTTGCTTTTATTATTTACAGCATTTTCTAGAGTATTGATACTCTTTAGTCTACCTACATAAAGAGGAGTCACTATCCCAGGGAATACGATCAAATCTCTAGTAGGTAAAAGTAATGTTTTACTCATACAGTCATTCCTCCATTATTTTGTATTTTTTTCAACAATAGCCTTTTTAGGATCAAGAACAGCATCTTCAGTGATAACCACTTTTTCTATAGTGTCATCAGAAGGTACTTCATACATAAGCTCAAGCATTGTTTGTTCAATGATGGCTCTTAATCCTCTAGCACCTATTTTTCTTTCTAGTGCAAGGCTCGCAATTTTCTTAAGAGCTTCTGGAGTAAATTCTAACTCCACATTTTCTAAGTCAAATAATTTTTTATATTGTTTAACTATAGAGTTTTTAGGCTCTGTAAGTATTTTTATAAGTGCTTCTTCATCTAGATCTTGTAAAGTAGTGATTATCGGTAATCTACCTACTAGTTCAGGAATTATTCCCTGTTTTACAAGGTCTTCTGGTAAAACTTTAGCAAAAATTTCACCAACTTTTTCATCATTTTGTTTAGTTACATCAGCACCAAAACCTATAACTTTTTTGTTAGTTCTTGTTTTGATAACTTTTTCAAGTCCTTCAAATGCTCCACCAACAATAAATAGGATATTTGTTGTATCAATCTCAATAAGTTCCTGATTAGGATGCTTTCTTCCACCTTGAGGAGGAACTTGTGATTTAGTTCCTTCTATAATTTTTAATAGTGATTGTTGAACCCCTTCACCAGAAACATCTCTTGTAATAGATACATTTTCAGATTTTCTAGCTATTTTATCAATTTCATCTATGTATATTATTCCTTTTTCTGCAGCAGCTACATCATAGTCAGCAGCTTGTAAAAGTCTAACTAATACATTTTCAACGTCATCTCCTACGTATCCAGCTTCTGTAAGAGTTGTAGCATCAGCAATTGCAAAAGGTACTTTCAAACTTCTTGCAAGAGTTTGAGCAAGTAAAGTTTTTCCAGATCCTGTAGGACCTATTAAAAGTACATTTGATTTTTGAATTTCAACATTGTTTTCTTCTTCGTTTTTAGCATTGTCTAAAATTCTTTTATAGTGGTTATATACAGCTACAGAAAGTATTTTTTTTGGTCCTTCCTGCCCAACTACATATTCATCAAGTTTTGCTTTTATCTCTTTTGGTGTTAATAAAGTATCGTCAGATAAATCTGCTGGAAGAGCTTCTTTTATATTTTCTCTTGATAGCTCTAAAATATCATAACAGCTTTCGATACATCTATCACAAATAAGAGATCCGTCTATTCCGCTAAATAACTTTGAAACTTCATCTTCAGTACTTCCGCAGAAAGAGCATCTTGCTTTTTTATTATTCATTGTTAAATCTCCCTTCTACTCTTATTTTTTAAAAACCTGGTCAATTAAACCATACTCAACAGCTTCCTGAGCAGACATATAATTATCTCTTTCAGTATCTCTCATAATTTGGTCAATATCTTTTCCAGTTGCTTTAGACAGGATTTCAGATAAGTTTTTCTTAATTCTTACTATTTCTTTAGCTTGAATTTCAATATCAGTAGCCTGTCCTTTAGCCCCACCAAGTGGCTGGTGAATCATTATTCTTGAATTTTCAAGAGCAAATCTTTTTCCTTTTGCTCCTGCAGAAAGAAGTAGAGCACCCATACTTGCAGCTTGTCCAATGCATACTGTCTGAACATCTGGCTTTATATAGTTCATTGTATCATATATTGCCATACCTGCTGTAACCACTCCTCCAGGACTATTTATATACATAATAATATCTTTCTCAGGGTCTTCAGATTCTAAAAAAAGAAGTTGAGCAACTATTGCGTTAGCAACGTTGTCATCTATCTCTGTTCCTAAAAAAATTATTCTATCTTTTAAAAGTCTTGAATATATATCGTAGGCTCTTTCTGACCTACCATTTGTTTCTATAACAGTTGGATTATACATAACTACCTCCTTAAATAAATAGTTAAATAATAGAATCTTTCAATTGTTTAAATATTTATTTAAGAGTACAGGAAGTAATATTACTTCCTGTACTTTATATTATTATTTTGCATTATTAACTAAAACATCTATAGCTTTTTGCATTAAGCATTCTTCTTTTACAGACATTTTGAAGTTTTCTAAGTTGTTATGTTTTTTAAGTTGTTCTTCTAATTGAGGTAATTCCATTCCATACATCTTAGCAAGTTCAGTCATTTTTGCATTTACTTCTTCATCAGTTGCTTCGATATTTTCAGCTTTGATGATTTCTCTTAACATTAGGTCAGATTTAACTTTTCCTGCTGCCATTGGAGCGATTTGAGATTGTAATTTATTTAAATCCATTCCAGTCATTTGTAAGTACATATCAAGTTTGATTCCTTGAGCTGCTAATTGTTGTTCCATTTCTCCAATTCTAGCTCTTACTTCAGAAGCTACCATAGATACAGGGATTTCAACTTCAGTTGTTCCAGCTAATTTTTCTAATAATTTAGCAATATATTGTCCTTTGATTCTGTCTTCTTCTCTTGCTGTAACTCTTTCAGAAGTTTTAGCTTTTAAATCTTCAACTGATTCAGCACCAAATTCTTTTGCTAATTCGTCGTTTAATTCAGGAACTGAAAGTTTTTTGATAGCGTTTACTTTTACTTTGAATACTGCAGGTTTTCCAGCTAAGCTAGCAACGTGGTATTCAGCAGGGAAATTAACTGTAATTTCTCCTTCTTGTCCAGCTGTGTATCCAACTAGTTGATCTTCGAAGTTATCGATGAACATTTTTGATCCTAATTTTAACATATGAGAGTCAGCTTTTCCACCTTCAAATGGAACTCCATCCATGAATCCTTCAAATGCTAAATCAACAGTGTCACCCATTTGAGCTTTGTATCCTTCTTCAGTATCTTCTAATTTAGCTCTGCTGTTTACCATCATTTTGATTTCTTCATCTAATTTTTCTGGAGTCATTTCGAAAGTTTCTTTTTCAACTTCTAATCCTTTGTATTCTCCTAATTTAACTTCTGGATAAACATCTACGTTAAATGTTACTGTAAATGTATCTTTAAGTTCAGCATTTACATTAGAAATGTAGCTGATAGGCATAATATCTTCAGCTTTGATTACTTCTTCATAGTATTTATGTAATACTTTGTCAGTAACTTCTTCTTTGATGTTTTCTTTGAATTGAGTTTCAACAGTACTTACTGGTACATGCCCTTTTCTGAATCCTGGAACTTCAACTTTTTTAGCTAATTCCTTTGTTACTTCCTCTTTAATAGGTTTTACTTCTTCAGCAGTTAAAGAAATTGTGATTTCTACTGCAGAGTTTGCAAGTTTTTTTAATTCGTGTTTCATTGTTCCTCCTTAAATTCTATTTAGTAAAGATTTCATAAAAGTCATCTTTTATTTTTATATCTTTTATTCTGATTTGTACAATCTCTTCCCCACGATAAATTACTTTTTCAGGGTAGTAGACTATATCAAAATTTTGTATTCTAGATTCAAGTTCATTGATTTTGTGACCTAAATCAAAGGCTACCATGTGGTAGGTTTTTCCATTCTTCTTTATAATACCATTAAAGTGCCTGTTATTGACACCAAATTTTTTTATATATTCAAAAGACAGGTCCCTATCAATAAATAATGGGTGAGGATTATCAAGTCCAAAAGGGCCTAAAGACTCCATTGCATTAAATATTTTATCACCTATATTTTCAATAGGATACTCTAAATCTATTTTTAATGATTTTTTTTCTTCCTGCACTTCCATTTTACGGATATTTTCTTTAAATATTTTTTCTATAAGTCTAAGATTTTCCTGTTTTACAATAAATCCAGAAGCTAAATCATGGCCACCAAATCTAACAAGTTTATCTTTCATCTTTTCAAAAATATTGAAAACACTAATTCCTTTTACACTTCTACAAGATGCTTTTCCAATGTTGTCTTTAAGTGCAACTAGTGCAATAGGCATATTGTATTTTATACTTAGCCTTGAAGATACGACACCAATGACTCCAGGATGCCATTTATCTGAATAAAGGAAAGCACATTTTGGTTTTCCATCTTTCATTTTAAGTATTTTGGCATTGGCATCATCATATATATTTTTTTCGAGCTCTCTTCTTTTTTTATTAGCTCTTTTCATCTCTTCTATAATATTGTATATTTCAAATTCATCATCTTTAAGAAAAAAATCAGCTCCCATTTTTGAGATACCTATTCTTCCAAGTGAATTAATCATAGGGGAAATGAAATAGCTCACATCAGTGGTATTGAGAGTCTTATTCTGAAATTTTAGATATTTCAGAAGATACATAAGTCCTTTAACTTTTGTATCTTTTAAGACTTTCAATCCCTCTTTTATTATTATTCTATTTTCATCAATCATAGGTACTACATCTGCAACTGTACCTATCATCACTATATCCATATATTGGTATAGTTTTTTCAAATCTTCCTTTAATTTTAAGTATACACCCTGAGCTACCTTTAGTGCTACTCCAGCACCAGAAAGGTATTTAAACTCATAAGTGTCACTAAGTTTTGGATTTAAAAGGAGAAGTTCCTCATCCTCTTTATCCTTAATAGATTTATGGTGATCTGTAACGATTACTTTCATTCCCAAAGACTCTGCATATTTGACATCCTCTATGGAGTTTACTCCAGTATCAACAGTTATTGCTAAAGTACAGTTCTTTTTATGCATGAAGTTAATGGCTTTTTTATCCAGGCCGTAACCCTCTTCCATTCTGTTAGGAATATAATAGTCTACATCCATTCCAATTTCAGTTAAAACTTTCACCAAGAACACTGCAGCAGTTATTCCGTCTACATCATAATCTCCATAAATAAATATTTTCTCATTTTTATTTTTCTTATCAAGTATGAGATCTACTATTTCATCCATTTTTTCAAATTTAAAGGGATCTCTAAAATCTTCAATTTTAGGGTTTATAAATTCATTTGCGCTCTTTTCATCTGAAAATCCTCTATTGAGTAATAAGGTTGTAAGTAGTTTGTCTTTTTTTAGTTGCATAGCCTTAGTTTCAATAAGAGATTGAGGTAGTGAACTATATTCCCAGTGCATGTAAATCACTACCCTTTTAAGTCATTTAAAAGTTTTGATATTTTTACTGCATGTTCAATAGAATCATCTATTTTAACTCTTATTTCAGGAATGTATCTAATTTCAATTTCTTCAGCTACTTTTTTTCTTAAAAATCCTTTGATCTCATTTAAACCTTCAAGAACAGTTTCTTTGTCAGCTTCTTGATTATCTAAACTTGGAAGTATACTGAAATATACATCAGCAAATTTAAGGTCCTCAGTAACTCTTACATTAGTTACTGATACAAGTCCTTTAACTTTAGGATTTTTAACTTCTAAGAATATAGCTTGAGATATTACTCTTGCCATTTCCTTTTCAATTCCAGCCAATCTTTGTCTTTTCATATTATCACTCTCTTTCTGTTATTATGTTCCAGATTATTTTAGAGTTCTTTTTATTTCTTGCACTTCGAATGCCTCAACAATATCTCCTTCTTTGATATCGTTGAAATTTTCTATTCCAAGTCCGCATTCTTGACCTTGAATTACATCTTTAGCATCATCTTTAAATCTCTTAAGTGATGCAAGTTTTCCTTCATATATTACTACTTCATTTCTAAGTACTCTGACGCTGGCATCTCTTTTAACTTTTCCGTCAACTACGACACATCCAGCAACGTTTCCAACTTTAGAAACTTTGAATACTTTTTTGATTTCAACTCTTCCAAGGTATACTTCTTTAAATTCTGGATCAAGCATACCAGTAAGTGCTTTTTCAATATCTTCAGTAATATGATAAATAATATTTGAAGTTCTGATTTCTACACCATCATCTTCAGCTTCTTTTATAGCTTTAGTAGTAGGTCTTACGTGGAATCCAATAATGATAGCATTTGATACTTCAGCAAGTTTTACGTCACTTTCAGTAATTGCTCCAGCAGCAGCTTGAATGATGTTAACTGCAACTTCATCAGTAGAAAGTTTTAAAAGTGATTCTTTTAAAGCATCAACAGATCCTCTAGAATCAGCTCTTAAGATAAGATTTAACTCTTTTACATTTTCATGATCAAATTGCTCAGATAGTGATTCAAGAGTTATTGTTTTTCTGCTTGTTTCAGCAAGTTTTCTCTCTTTAGCAACCTCTTCAACGATTCTCTTTGCATGTTGTTCATTTTGAATTACATACATAGTATCTCCAGCTTGAGGCACTTCGTTAAATCCAATAATTTCAGCTGGTTGAGAAAGTTCAACTAGTTCAGTTCTTTCTCCTCTATCATTTAATAGTGCTCTTACTTTACCATAAGTTTCTCCAGCAACAATAACGTCTCCTATTTTTAAAGTTCCTTCTTGAACTAGTACGTCTGCTATTGGTCCAACTTTTGGATCAAGTTTAGATTCTAGAACTACACCTTTTGCTCTCTTCTTAGGATTTGCTTTTAATTCAAGAATTTCAGCAGTTATAAGTATAGTATCTAATAAATCGTCAAGATGAAGTTTTTTCTTAGCAGATACTTCAACAAACTCAGTATCTCCTCCCCATTCTACAGAAACAAGCCCATGTTCCATAAGTTCCTGTTTAACTTTCATAGGGTTAGCTTCAGGTTTATCTATTTTGTTAACTGCAACAATGATAGGTACTCCTGCAGCTTTAGCGTGTGATAATGCTTCAACAGTTTGTGGCATTACACCGTCATCTGCAGCTACAACTAGTATAGCTATGTCAGTTACTTGAGCTCCTCTAGCTCTCATATCAGTAAAAGCTTCGTGACCTGGTGTGTCAACAAATGTTATTTTCTTACCGTTTTTAACTATTTGGTAAGCACCAATCTTTTGAGTGATTCCACCATCTTCTCCAGATACAACGTTACTTGCTCTGATAGCATCTAGTAATGAAGTTTTACCGTGGTCAACGTGTCCCATGATAGTGATTACAGGTGGTCTTTCAACAAGATCTTCCTCTTTATCTTCAACTTCAAGTGCAAATTTTTCTCCAAACTCTAATTCGATTTCTTCCTCTTCCTCTACAAGTGCATCGTAATCAACAGCGATTTCTTCTGCCATATCTATAGATAGTGGGCTGTTAATAGTAAGCATTTGTCCTTTAAGGAACAGTTTTTTGATTATTTCAGAACTAGGAACTCCAAGTCTATCAGCGAAGTCACCAACTGTGATTTCTCCTCTGATTTTTATGATTTTCATTCCATCTTCTTCAATAGTTTCAGATCCAGCAGCTTCAACAGTCTTCATTACGAAGTCAGTTCTTCTACCTTTTTTCTTTTTATTTTTCTTTTTGTTCTTGTCATCGTTTTTGTTTTCAAAAGAACCTTTTTTACCGTTCTTTTTATTGTTGTTACCTTTGTTTTTTCTTCCTGTTGAGGTGTCCTCTTCGTCAAACATTTCCTCTTCTTCTAAAAATCTTTTTTTCAATGTAGCTCCTTTTTTATCTTTCTTCTCTTTTTTCTCTGCTTTCTGTTTACTCATATTGTCAAAATAAGACTTTATTTTATCAATATCTTTCTCAGCTAAGCTAGATAGATGAGACGTAACTTCTATTTGAAGTTCATCATTTAACAAAGCCATAAACTCCTTGTTATTTATTCCATAATCCTTAGCTAACTCATGTACTCTTTTTTTCATTCACATACCTCCTAAATTTAGGTTAGTCTATGAGTCCACGGGCCATCTTTTTACTTTTCACAGCAATAACACTGACTTCACTTTTCCCAAATATTTCTCCAAGTTGGTTCTTATTTCCGTAATACACATAACTAATGTTCAGTTCTTGTGCCTTTGCAAGAAGTTTTTTCTCATTCTTTTCGCTTATATCTTCTGCAAGAACTAGGAAATGTATATGCTCAATATCTTCTAAAACCATATTCATACCAAAAGATAAAGCCTGTGAGTTTTTCATTGCCTTCAAAATATTTAAATAGTCCTTTTCCGTTTTTTTCAAAAGATTTAGCATTTTCATTAAATCTTCCGTACTCATTTTTATTTTTTTGTGTTTAGACAATCTTTTTAAGCATTCATGATTTTTACACACGTAATAACCTCTGCTTTGTTGTCTTTGCTTTTCATCAAAACTATATTGTGAATCTCCAGTTTTAACCAATCTGAAAAGATTCTTTTTTTCATCTTTCTTTTTGCAAATAAAACAAGTTCTTTCATGAACAGTTGTGCTTTCCAAAATTATTCTCCTTCTTCAACACTATTTGCAGTTTTTATGTCAACTCTCATTCCAGTTAACTTAGCAGCTAGTCTAGCATTTTGTCCATTTTTACCAATAGCTAAAGATAGTTGTGAATTATCAACAATAACTCTAGCTGTATTTTCATCTTCAAGCACCTCTACACTTATAACCTTTGCTGGGCTTAAAACTGCAGATACGAACTCTTGTACAGATTCTTTCCATACAACGATATCTATTTTTTCACCATTTAGTTCATTAACTATATTTTTGATTCTAAGTCCTTTTTGTCCTATACATGCACCAACAGTATCAATGTTAGGATCAGCAGAATATACAGCAACTTTTGCTCTTGACCCTGCTTCTCTTGCCACCCCTTTGATTTCGATAAGACCTGAAGTTATCTCTGGTATCTCTAATTCAAATAGTTTTCTTAAAAGACCTTCGTTCTTTCTAGATATAACTATTTTAGGGAATTTGTTTGTTTTTTCTACTTCAGCTAAATAAACTTTTAATCTTTCTCCAACTCTGTATGTATCAGCAGGGGATTGTTCATTTGGAGTTAGGACAGCTTCTATTCCGTCAAATTCTACGAAAACATTTTTTCTGTCATCTATTCTTCTGATTATACCATTGATGATATCATGTTCTCTGACTTTAAATCTGTCATATATATATTGTCTTTCAGCCTCTCTCACTTTTTGGATAACTATCTGTTTTCCATTTTGAATAGCGTTTCTTCTGAAGTCTTCACAGTTAACTTCGATTCTTATAACATCACCGATTTTAACTCTCTTTTTAATTTCTAGAGCATCGTCTAAAGAAATTTCAACAGCTGCATCATATAGATCTTCAGTTGGAACAACAGTTTTAACTTCATAGATTTTAACATCTCCAGTTTCTCTGTCTATTTCAACTTCAACATTTTCCTCTTCTCCGTAATTTTTCTTGTAGGCAGCCAACAGAGCTTGCTCAACAGTTAGTAGAAGACTTTCTTTACTAATACCCTTTTCTTTTTCTAGCTCTTCTAAAGCTTGTAAAAATACTTTAGCGTCTTTACTTTTCATCCTAATATACCCTCCTGAAAACCTTTTTAAAACTCATCGAATTCATAAACAAGATTAGCTTTTCTTACTTCTGAAAAAGGAATTTCTAGTGTTTTGTTTTCATCAATTTCCAAAAATATAATTTCATCTTTACAATCAGTTATGATACCTTCAAAGTTTTTACAATCGTCAATTTTATGTTTTAAACTTAATTTTGCTTTTTCACCTTTAAATCTTACAAAATCTCCTATTTTTTTAAGAGGTCTTTCTATTCCAGGAGAAGAAACCTCTAAGAAGAATTTTTTATCAATTAGCTTATCTACGTCATCTTCAATTTTATTACTGATTGCTGCACAATCTTCTAATGTGATGTCACCACTCATATTTTCTACGTATATTCTCACATACCAGTAACCACCATCTTGCATATACTCAACATCAACAAGAGAAAGATTCATCTCTTCTATAACTGGAGTTACTATTTTTTCAATTTTTTGAATAATCGCTTCATTGCTTGAATTTGCCATAGTTTTCACCTCATTTCTAAAAAAAATACTAAAGAATTTCTATACTCTACTAAAGAGGGAGTGGATAGAAATTTACCCACTCCCTTTATAACTAGCATACTACTTTATTCAAGTTATTGTAGCATATAATTGTAAAAAAATCAATTGTTAGTAGGAATAAAATATTTTTTTTCTACCTTTTACATATGAGAGAAATTTCTCGGTTAAAAAATGACAAAAAAAGAAAAATATAATAAAATTCCGTATTTTGTGTTATAATATAAAATAGTTATATTTAACATTAATATATTAAATGATAAAAAAAGCTACATTTTTAAATTTTTTTCAAAAAAAGTTCGAAAAAAGTATGGTGAGTGTTTGAAAAACCTTATAAAATAAAGGATGGATATATTAAATTAAATTTTTTAATGTTAATTATTCATAATATAAATAACTATTGCTTTTTTGTAAAAATGTAGTATATTATTATCAAAAGGTTTTAATATAAGACACAAGGAGGATGTTTTTCATGAAGAAAAATGGAAAAAAAGTAGTAATTGGAGTTATAGGTTCAGACTGTCACGCAGTTGGGAACAAAATTATTCATCACGTATTAGAAGCTAATGGATTTGACGTGGTAAACGTTGGAGTTTTATCACCACAAGCTGACTTTATCAACGCAGCAGTTGAAACAAGTGCAGATGCAATTATCGTTTCTTCTCTATACGGACACGGAGAATTAGACTGTCAAGGAATGAGAGAAAAATGTGAAGAAGCTGGACTAAACGACATTCTTCTTTATGTTGGAGGAAACATAGTTGTTGGTAAACAAGTATGGGAAGACGTTGAAAAAAGATTTAAAGCTATGGGATTCAACAGAGTATACAGACCAGGTACTCCAATTGAAGAAACAACTGAAGATCTTAAAAAAGATTTAGGTATTGCATAGTTTAAATAAAAATTTTAAAAAATACAGATTATAGTGTACAAAATATTATTTTAGAAGAGAGTGGTAATTATGAAAGTTTACTTAGCTATAGATTTCGGAAGTACATATACTAAGTTAACAGCTGTTGATATGGACAACGAAGTTATCCTTGCTACTGCCAAAGATATTACCACTGTAGAAGATGACATTATGATAGGATTTGAAAAGGCTTATACAAAGTTAAAAGCCGAAATCAGTAAAAAAATTGATTTTGATCAAATCGAATTCGTAGGTAAAACTGCATGTTCATCTGCTGCAGGAGGCCTTAAGATGATTGCTATAGGGCTTGTTCCTGATCTAACAGCTGAAGCTGCAAAGAAAGCAGCTCTTGGTGCAGGTGCCAGAGTAATCAAAACTTACTCTTATGAACTAAACCACAGAGAGATGGAAGAAATTGAAAACACAGCTTTGGATATAATATTGTTAGCTGGTGGAACAGATGGTGGAAACAAGGAATGTATAATTCACAACGCAAAAATGATTGCTGAGCATCAGATTAAGGTACCAGTAGTTGTGGCTGGAAATAAAGCAGCTATTGACGAAATTGAAGAGGTATTTAAAACAGCTGGGATAGACTATTACATTGCAGAAAACGTTATGCCATTTATAAATAAACTTAACGTAGAACCTTGTAGAGAGGAAATACGTAAGGTATTTATGAATAGAATAGTTGAAGCAAAAGGAATGAAACAGGCAGAAGAGTTTATAAGAGGAATTTTAATGCCTACTCCTGCTGCGGTACTAAAAGCGGCTGAAATTCTTTCAACAGGAACTGATGATGAAGAAGGTATAGGAGACTTAATAGTCGTTGACATCGGTGGAGCTACTACAGATATTCACTCAATTGCAAAAGGAGAACCTACTAAACCTTCAGTAATGATAAAAGGATTAGAAGAACCATTTGCTAAGAGAACTGTTGAGGGAGACTTAGGAATGAGATATTCTGCTCTAGCACTTCTAGAAGCTGCTGGAACTAGAAAAATCAGAAACTATCTACATGATTCATTGAAAAAAGTAGACGTAAAATCAGAGTGTAAACGTAGATTTGAGAACATTAGAATTGTTCCTCAAACTGAAGAAGAAATCAGATTTGATGAAGCAATGGCAATGGCTGCAACTGAGCTTGCTATGACAAGACACTGTGGAGTACTAGAATGCGTATACACACCAATGGGAACAATGTTTAATCAAAATGGAAAAGACTTAATTGAAACTCCATATGTTATAGGTACAGGAGGAGTTATAATTCACAGCTTAAATCCAGGTGGAATATTAAAAGCTGGAAATTTCAATGAAAATGACCCTGTTCATTTAAAACCATTGAACCCTAAATTCCTAGTAGATAAAACTTATATCTTATCTTCTATGGGATTATTAGCTCAGGATTATCCTGAAGTGGCAATAAGAGTAATGAAAAAATACTTAGTAGAAGCTAAAGCAGAAAATTAGTAATGAAAAAATCAAGGAGGATTATTTAATAAATGAAACTTAAATTTAGAAAATGGACTGAAGAAGAGTTCTTCCAAATGAGAGAAGAAGTTTTAAAAGGATGGCCTACAGGGGCAGAAGTTGACTTAGAAGAAGCTGTAAAATATCACAAATCACTTCCTGCATCAAAAAGCTTTGCTAAAAAATTAATGGACGCAAAAAACAGAGGAATAACATTAGCACAACCTAGAGCAGGGGTTGCACTAATTGAACAACATATAGAATTACTAAACTTCCTAGATAAAGAAGGTGGAGCAGATTTACTACCAAGTACAATCGACTCATACACTAGACAAAATAAATATGAAAACTGTGAAAGAGGTATAGAAGAATCTAAAAAAGCTGGAAGATCACTTCTTAATGGATTCCCAGGTGTTAACCACGGAGTTAAAGGATGTAGAGAAGTTGTTGAAGCTACTAACCTACCTTTACAATTAAGACACGGAACTCCAGATGCTAGATTACTATCTGAAATCATGATGGCTGCTGGATTCACTTCAAACGAAGGTGGAGGAATTTCTTATAACGTTCCTTACGCTAAAAACGTTTCAATAGAAAAAACAATAATCGACTGGCAATATGTTGACAGACTAGTTGGATGGTATGAAGAACATGGAGTATCAATAAACAGAGAACCATTCGGACCATTAACAGGAACATTAGTACCACCTTCAATGTCAAATGCTGTTGGAATTCTTGAAGGATTACTAGCTGCAGAACAAGGTGTTAAGAGTATAACTCTAGGATATGGACAATGTGGAAACTTAATCCAAGACATCGCTGCAATCAGAGCATTAGAAGAACAAGCAAATGAATACTTCGACAAACAAGGATACAAAGGAATCGAATTAACAACTGTATTCCACCAATGGATGGGAGGATTCCCTGAAGATGAAGCAAAAGCATTTGGAGTAATTTCAAATGGAGCTTCTGCTGCTGCATTATCTGGAGCAACTAAAGTTATCGTAAAAACTCCTCACGAAGCAATTGGAGTACCTACAAAAGAAGCTAACGCTGCAGGAATCAGAGCAACTAAGATGGTATTAAACCTACTTAGAGGACAACAATTATCATCTTCACCTGAATTAGAAGAAGATATCAGAATAATCAAAGCTGAAACTAAATGTATCTTAGATAAAGTTTATGAATTAGGAAATGGAGACTGGGCAGTAGGAATCGTTAAAGCATTCGAACAAGGTGTACTAGACGTTCCATTCGCTCCATCAATCTACAACGCAGGTAAAATGATGCCAGCTAGAGACAACGTAGGAAAAGTAAGATACCTATCAGTTGGAAACGTTCCATTCACAAAAGAATTAATTGACTACAATAAAGCTCAATTAGAAGAAAGAGGAAAATACGAAGGAAGACCTGTTAATTTCCAAATGACAGTTGACGATATATTCGCAGTTGGTAAAGGAACATTAATTGGAAGACCAGAAGGAAAATAAGTATAATCTGAGAGAATATGTAGTATATATCTAATGAATGATATATATTATATATTAGCAAGTTATATATAATTGTTGCATTTTTTATAAAATTAGGTTAATAATAATATAGAGAGGTTGGGGATGATACACATCGCCCTCAACCTTTACAAAAATACTTTAGGAGGAATATATATGAAAATTATAGATGTAGTTTGTTCAGCAGGAAAAACTGGATTCTATTTTGATGACCAAAGAGCTATAAAAGCAGGAGCAGGACATGATGGTATGTTCTATTTAGGAGAAACTGTAACTCCAGGATTTGAAAACATCAGACAAGCAGGAGAATCAATCTCTGTTCAATTAATTCTTGAAGATGGTCAAGTGGCTTTCGGAGACTGTGCAGCAGTTCAATACTCAGGTGCAGGAGGAAGAGACCCATTATTCCTAGCTAAAGATTTCATCCCAGTTATCGAGAAAGAAATCGCTCCAAAATTAATAGGAAGAGAATTAGACAACTTTAAATCATTAGCTGAAGAATTCGACTCTATGAAAATAGATGGAAAAAGAATGCATACAGCTATCAGATACGGAATAACTCAAGCTTTACTAGATGCAGTTGCAAAAGCTAGAAAAGTAACTATGGCAGAAGTTATCCAAAAAGATTACAATACAGGATTAGAAATTACTAGAAGACCTATATTCACTCAATCTGGAGACAACAGATATGAAAATGCTGACAAAATGATAATTAAAGGTGCTGACGTTTTACCTCACGCTTTAATTAACAACGTAAAAGAAAAATTAGGAGAAAAAGGAGAAATCTTACTTGACTACGTTAAATGGTTAAGAGACAGAATCTTAGCAAAAAGAACTAACGAAGATTACAACCCAATTTTCCACATTGACGTTTATGGAACAATCGGAGCAGCATTTGATTGCGATACTAAAAAAATGGCTGATTACATCGCTACTTTAGTTGAAGCTGCAAAACCATTCAAATTAAGAATAGAAGGACCTATGGACGTTGAAGATAGAGATAAACAAATCGAAGCTATGGCAGCTTTAAGAGCAGAAATCGACGGAAGAGGAATTGGAGCAGAATTAGTTGCTGACGAATGGTGTAATACTTTAGAAGACATCAAATTATTCGCAGACAAAAAAGCTGGACACGTTGTACAAATAAAAACTCCAGACTTAGGAGGAGTTAACAACATCGCTGACGCTATCCTTTACTGTAACAAAGTAGGAATCGGATCTTACTGTGGAGGAACTTGTAACGAAACTAACAGATCTGCTGAAGTTACTACTAACATCGGTATGGCATGTGGAGCTCTTCAAGTACTAGCTAAACCAGGAATGGGTGTTGACGAAGGATTCATGATCGTATTCAACGAAATGGGAAGAGTTGAAGCTTTAGTAAATAGAAGAAAAAATAAATAGTTTTCTTTTAAAAATTAATAATAAACTTATGGGAAAGGTAGTTTATGACTACCTTTTTCCTTTAATTATGATGAGGTGAAGTAAATGACTATAAAGAAAGCTGCAAAATGTGGAACTTTAGAATCAAATGATATATTCTTAATTCTTACTCCTTCTGAAGATGGGATTGAAATAGAATTAGAAAGTACTGTAGAAAAACAGTTTGGTGACCATATCAGAGAGGTTATAAAAGCTAAACTTTTAGAACTTGGTATTGATAGCGTACAGGTACAAGCTCAAGACAAAGGAGCTCTTGACTATACTATTAGAGCTAGAATCGAAGCTGCTGTAGCTAGAAGTTTATAATATTCTATTATTCATTTTATGAGAGGTGTTTTATTGTGAAATTAAGAAGAACAATGTTATTTATGCCTGGAAATAACCCAGGGATGCTTCAAACAGCTGCTGTTTTCGGATCAGATGCTGTTATATTTGACTTAGAAGATGCTGTTGCACTTACAGAAAAAGATGCTGCAAGAGTACTTATCAGCGAAGCATTAAAAACTATGAGCTATGATGAAGTAGAAGTAGTTGTAAGAATAAATCCTTTATCTACACCTTATGCAGATAAAGACGTGGATGTTATAGCAAGACTTAAACCAGATGCTATATTACTTCCAAAAGCTTGTCCAGAAGACGTAGCAGAATTAGATAAGAGATTAACTAAAATAGAAGAAGAAATGGGATTTGAACATAACTCAATAAAAGTTCACCCATTAGTAGAAACTACTTACGGAGTAGAAAAAGTATACGAAACTATTAAAGCAAGCCCAAGAATTATCTCTGTTTTATTAGGAGGAGAAGACTTGGCTGTGGATTTAGGAGTTAAGAGAACAAAAGCATCTGATGAACTTCTATATGCAAGAACTAAAATTATAAATGCTTGTAAAGCATGTAAAGTTGATGCTATAGATACTCCATTTACAGATACAAATGACTACGATGGATTAATAGCTGACACTTTAAAAGCTAAAATGCTTGGATTTACAGGAAAATTAAGTATAAACCCAAGACAAATCGATACTATTCACAGTGTATATGCTCCATCAGCAGCAGAAATCAACCACGCTCAAAGAGTTATGGCTGCTAAAGAAGACGCTGCTAAACAAGGACTTGGAGTATTTTCACTTGATGGAAAAATGGTTGACCTTCCTATTATCAACAGAGCTATTCATACATTAGATATGGCGAAATTAATGGGACTTATTGATTAATTATTAAGGCGAGGTGTTTATAAATGAAAAACGTTCTAGGAAGAGAAGTTCCTGAGTTTATAGAAGGATACGGAAAAGTTACTCAATATAACGGGTATCTTGCAAATACAACTGGAGTTATGAAAAAGAACTACACTTTTAAAACTGTAACTCACAAAGATAATAAATTACAAAAAGATTTAGCAACTTTAATGGATAAATTACCATTAAAAGATGGAATGACAATTTCATTTCATCACCATTTAAGAAATGGAGACTATGTATTAAACTTAGTAATGGCTGAAATAGTTAAGAGAGGATACAAAGATATTACTCTTGTAGCAAGTTCAATTTTCCCATGCCATAAACCTGTAGTAGAATATATGGAAAAAGGTATTGTAACTCAAATATATGCTGGATATATGTCAGGTCCAGTTGCTCAAGCAATATCTGAGGGAAAACTTCAAAAACCAGCAGTAATGCATACACACGGTGGAAGAGCTAGAATAATGGAAACTGGAGAAGTTGAAGTTGATATAGCTTTTGTTGCAGCACCTACATGTGACGAATATGGAAACATCAACGGAGTAGATGGAAAATCAGCTTGTGGATCTTTAGGATATGCACACTCAGACGTTGAAAATGCAAAGGTTGTTGTAGCAATAACAGATAATCTTGTTCCTTTCCCTAATACAACTATTGAAATCAACCAAACTTTAATTGACCATGTATTAGTTATAGATGCTATAGGAGATCCAAAAGGAATAGTTTCTGGTACAACTCAAATTACTAAAAACCCTATTGGATTAAAAGTTGCTGACTTAACAGCTAAATTCATCGAACAATCAGGATACTTAAAAGAAGGAATGAGTTTCCAAACTGGAGCTGGAGGAATATCTCTTGCAGTTGCAGCTGAAGTTAAAAAATTAATGAAAGAGAAAAATATTGTAGGAAGTTTCGCAGCTGGAGGAATCACTGGATACATCGTTGATATGTTCAAAGAAGGATTATTCAAAGCTCTATTTGACGTACAATGTTTTGACCTTAACGCTATAAAATCAGCAAAAGAAAATGCTAACCACTTAAAAATGTCTGCATCTATGTATGCAAATGCTAACAACAAAGGTTCAGTAGTAAACAAACTTGACGTTGTTATCTTAGGTGCTACAGAAATGGATACTAACTTCAACGTTAACGTTACAACAGGATCTGACGGAGTAATCATGGGAGGATCAGGAGGACACAGTGATACTGCAGCAGGAGCTAAATTATGTATCATCGTTTCTCAATTAGTTAACGCAAGAATCTCTGTTGTTAAAGACAGAATCACAACAGTAACTACTCCAGGAGAAACTGTAGACGTTCTAGTTACTGAAAGAGGTATAGCTATCAATCCACTTAGAAAAGACTTAATTGAAAGATTTAAAAACTCAAATCTTCCAATAAAAACTATTGAAGAATTAAAAGAAATAGCTGAGTCTATGTGTGGAAAAGAAGAACCAATCAAATTTGAAGACAGAATTGTTGCTGTAGTTCAATATAGAGATGGATCTGTAGTAGACGTTGTAAGACAAATAAAAAAATAAGAAAATAATTGACAATTTTACATTTTACTGTTATAATGCTACACGTAAAATGAAATATTAAAAATCGTATTTAACCATCAAGAGAGATTGAGGGACCGGCCCTGTGACATCTCAGCAACCTGCTTTTTATGAAGTGTGGTGCTAACTCCTGATAGATGGAATATAAAATTGTTATATATTCCCTTCATCTATCAGAGGATGAAGGGATTTTTTTATGCCTTTGGAGATTTTGTGGTTAGAGCTGTTTAAAAATTAGAGGAGGAAAAAATGAAAAATTTAACTTATTTTACATCTGAATTTGTATCACCTGGACACCCTGATAAGGTTGCAGACCAAATATCAGATGCTGTATTAGATGCATGTCTTAAGGATGACCCAAGCTCAAGAGTAGCATGTGAAGTGTTCTGTACTACAGGACAAGTTATTGTTGGTGGAGAAATTACTACTTCAACTTATATAGATGTTCAAGATATTGTAAGAAGTAAAATTGCTGAAATAGGATATTCTGAAGGAATGGGATTTGATGCAAACTGTGGAGTATTATCTGCAATTCATTCTCAATCACCAGATATCGCTATGGGAGTAGATACAGGTGGAGCAGGAGACCAGGGAATAATGTTTGGTGGAGCTGTAAGAGAAACTCCAGAACTTATGCCACTTGCACTTGTATTAGCAAGAGAAATCATTGTTAGACTTACAAGACTTACTAGAAGTAATGAACTTCTATGGGCTAGACCAGATGCAAAATCTCAAGTAACACTTGCTTATGATGAATTTGGAAGAATAGATCACGTTGATACAATAGTATTATCAGTACAACATAATCCTGATGTAACTCAAGAAGAGATTAAAAAGGATGTTATAGAGAAAGTTATAGTTCCTGTTCTAGAGGCGTATGACCTTGATCCAAGCAAAGTTAACAAGTACCATATCAATCCTACTGGTAGATTCGTAATCGGAGGTCCACATGGTGATACAGGCCTTACAGGAAGAAAAATAATAGTTGATACATATGGTGGATACTTTAGACATGGTGGAGGAGCTTTTTCTGGAAAAGATCCTTCAAAAGTAGACAGATCTGCTGCATATGCTGCTAGATGGGTAGCAAAAAACATAGTTGCTGCTGACCTTGCAGATAAATGTGAAGTACAATTATCTTATGCTATTGGTGTAGTAGAACCTACTTCAATAAAAGTAGATACATTTAAAACAGGAAGAGCTAGTGAAATTGATTTAGCTAAAGCTGTTGCAAAAGTATTTGATTTAAGTCCTAGAGGAATAGAAAAAGCTCTTGAATTAAGAAGTGGAAACTTTAAATATCAAGATCTTGCAGCATTTGGACATATAGGAAGAACAGATTTAGATCTTCCATGGGAAAAATGTAACAAAGTAGAAGCTTTAAAAGAAGTTTTAGAAGAGATGAATAAATAGTTTGATATAAAAGAGAAGTTTTAATTCTGGTTAAACAGTTTTAGAACTTCTTTTTCAATTAATATAAAATAAAAATATTTTTTCAAAAAAATCATTGACATTTCTTTCAAAAAAGTGTATCCTAGTTGGTAGATATTAATAGTTGGAGGCAGAAGATGAAAACGCTTATTTTTGGAATAACTGCACAATTTAATAATAATAATAATATGTCGAGATTTGGACTTTAAGTAGTATAGGTATTCTACTTGTGGTACAAATCCTTTTTGAGATTAAAACGATTTGTACCCGACATTGTAAGTAAAGCCATTCGGGTGCAACCGAATGGCTTTTTTATTAATAGCTAAGGTTTATAAAAATATTTTATTTATAGAGGAGTGAGATTAATGGAAAAAAAGTATGACTGCAAACTAGATCTTTTCGAAACAGAGGTGGCTATTAAAAAAGTAAAAGACTTTTTTGAAAGAGCTCTAGCTTATGAACTTAACCTAACAAGAGTTTCTGCACCACTATACGTAAGAAAGTCTTCTGGATTGAACGATGATCTAAGCGGTATGGAAAGACCTGTAAAGTTTGATACACACTGGGATGCAAAGGAAGAATATCAAATAGTTCATTCACTTGCTAAATGGAAAAGAATGGCTCTAAAAAGATATGAATTTCCTGTACACACTGGACTTTATACAGATATGAACGCAATCAGAAGAGATGAGGATTTAGATAATATCCACTCTATGTATGTTGACCAATGGGACTGGGAATTAGTAATTGACAAAGCTGAAAGAACAACTAAGACTTTACAAAAAATAGTAAAGAGAATCTATGATGCTTTAAGAAAAACAGAAGAGTATGTAAATAGAGAATATCCTGTATTTTCTAAAAAATTACCTGAGGATATATATTTTATTACATCACAGGAATTAGAAGATAGATATCCAGAACTTACAGCTAAAGAAAGAGAAAATGAAATCTGCAGAGAGTATAAAGCAGTATTTATATCTCAAATTGGTAAGACTTTAAAATCTGGAGAAAAACATGATGGAAGAGCTCCTGACTATGATGACTGGGAACTAAATGGAGATATTTTAGTATGGAACCCAATACTTGAGCAAGCTTTTGAATTATCATCAATGGGAATAAGAGTAAGTGAAGAAACTCTTGCCCTTCAATTAAAACTTGCAAATAGAGAAGATAGAAAAGAATTAAAATTCCATAAAGCTCTACTTGCTAAAGAACTTCCTTATACAGTTGGAGGAGGAATTGGACAATCAAGAATCTGTATGTTCTTCCTTGAAAAACTTCATATTGGAGAAGTTCAAGCATCTTGCTGGCCAGAAGAAATGGTTGAAGAATTTGCAAAAATAGGAGCAAAATTCCTATAGGATATATAATATGGAAAAATAAAAAAGCATCTAGGGGATCTCCAGATGCTTTTTCAGTTATAAAATGTTATTTGGGAAACGAACCATATAGTAACAAACCGTCGGTAGGGTTCCGACGGTTTGCTTTTAGTTCGTTATCTAATATATAAAATATCTTGGGGAAAGATTTATATGTATGTATAATACAATGTTTTTATGTCTTTTTTGTTACAGCGAAAAGAAAAAAATTATTCTTCGCTATTTTTTTTCTCAAAGCTAATTAAGATAGGAGACCCTTCAAAACCAAATGATTCTCTGAATTTATTCTCGACATATCTAGCATATGAGAAGTGAATCAATTCTGGGTAATTACAGAATAATACAAATTTTGGTGGGGCAACTGATACCTGTACAGCATAGTTGATTTTTACAACTCTTCCTTTTCTTGTAGGTGGGTTGTTCATCATAACTATCTCTTTTAAAACGCTGTTTAGGATACCAGTAGAAATTCTCTTATTGTATTCATCAAATATCTGACTAGAGATTTCTAAAAGTCTTGTAGTTCTTTGACCAGTAAGAGCTGAAACGAATTCTACAGGTGCATAGTTTAAGAATGGAAGTTCAGCTAAAAGGCTCTCTCTCATTTTTTCCATTGTATTTGTATTTTTATCTACAAGGTCCCATTTGTTAACTACAATGATAATAGGTTTTAACTCTTCAGCAGCTATACCTGCAATTCTTTTATCCTGCTCAGTAAGTCCTTCCTGTCCATCTAGCATAAGAAGGCATACATCTGCTCTTTTAATAGTTTTGATAGCTCTCAATACAGAGTAGTATTCAAGACTCTCTTCAACTTTAGATTTTCTTCTAATACCTGCAGTGTCAATAATCATATATTTTTGATCATCATACTCTATGATTGTATCTATAGCATCTCTTGTAGTACCAGCTATATCACTTACTATTGTTCTTTCTTCTCCAGCAAGTCTGTTAACTAGAGATGATTTTCCTGCATTTGGTTTACCAATAATAGCAAGTTTTAATACATCTTCTTCCTCTTCAGGGAAATCCATTTTTTCAATTAAACCTGTAACCATATCAAGCATGTCTCCAAGGTTTACTTTGTGTTCTCCTGAGATTCCAATCAGGTGTTCAAATCCTAAAGCCCAGAATTCATAGATATCTCCCTGCTGATCAAGGTAGTTATCAATTTTATTTACACATAAAATAACTGGTTTATTTTTCTTTCTAAGAATATATGCAACCTCTTCATCAAGAGGATTTACCCCACATTTTCCATCTACTACAAATAAAATAACATCTGCTTCATTCATAGCAACTTCAGCCTGTTCTTTTATTTTAGTCATCATAAATTCGTTGTTTCTAGGTTCAAGTCCACCTGTATCAACAACTACAAATTCAGTTCCATTCCATTCAGTTTCTCTATATAATCTATCTCTTGTTACTCCAGGAGCATCGTCAACAATTGCGATTTTATCTCCTACAAGATTATTGAATAAAGTTGATTTACCAACGTTTGGTCTTCCAACTATTGCAACAATAGGTTTCATTATATAACCTCCTATTTTTTTATTTTCTTTTAAATTTTCTTTTTCTATTTTGATTTTGTTCTCTTGGGATAACTATATCCTTTTGTTTTTGTTTTCTGTTATTATCTTTCTCTACAAAGAGTTTTTTACCAGTAAATGGATCAATCTCTGTGTAATACATAAGTGTTGAGTAAGTTGAAGGTGTAGGTGTAAATACCTGAACCTGTTCAGGACTTACTTTTAGCTCTCTTGAAGCAAATCGTTTAAGATCTAACATATCTTTTTCATCACAACCAGGATGAGCTGCAATTAGATAGTAAGTTAAAAATTGCTTCATACCTAATTTGTTATTTATTTGATAAAATCTATCTTTAAATTCTTTTAAAGGAGCTTTTCCCTGTTTACCCATAAGATTTAATACTTTATCTTCAGTGTGCTCTGGAGCTATTTTCATCTGTCCAGATACATGGTCACGAACAATCTCTTCAAGATATGCCTGTCCACATTTAGTATCACTTAGAATCATATCATATCTTATACCTGAAGCTATAAATATTTTTTTGATTTTATCTATTTTTTTCAGTTTATTTAATAGATCAATCTGCTTACGATGATTTATCTTAAGAGCAGGACATTTTTCAGGGTATAAACATCTTCTATCCTGACATGCACCAAGTTTTAATTTTTTTGTACATTCAATCTGGTACATATTGGCAGTAGGACCACCTACGTCAGCAATGTATCCTTTAAACTTTGGAGCACTAGCAAGTTCCTTTACCTCTTTAATTATAGAGTCTTCACTTCTTGAAATAACTGTTCTGCCCTGATGAATAGCAATTGCACAGAAATTACACTCTCCATAACATCCTCTGTGAGTTGTTACTGAGTTACGTATTGTATCCAGTGCTCTTACCTCACCCATTTTCTTATAATAAGGATGAACATCTCTCTCAAAATCCATAGAGTATATCTCATCTAGCTCTTCAGTTGTATAATTTTCAGTAGGAGGATTTTGAATTAAAAATCTATCTCCACATTGTTGATACAATCCCTTTGCTGTAATAGGATCACAGTTGTGATAGAATGTATTAAATGCCTGTATAAATTTATATTTATCACTTTTACACTCTTCAAATGATGGGAGTCTTAAATACCCATGTTTTTCTTCCTTACCTATATAACAGATTCCTCTTATATCTTCCCATGGCTTTCCATCTCTAAGGGCCTCAGCTAGGGCTAACATTGATTTCTCTCCCATACCATAGGATATGATGTCGGCTTTGGCATCAAAGACTATAGGACGTCTTAGAGAGTTGCTCCAGTAGTCATAATGAGTAATTCTTCTTAGACTTGATTCAATTCCACTTATTACTATTGGAATTGGACTTCCTTTAAAAAATCTTTTAATTAAATTTGTATACACGATAACTGCTCTGTCAGGACGCTTATTATTTTCTCCCCCTGGAGTAAAGTCATCACTTCTTCTTTTTTTCTTAGTAGCAGTATAGTTTGCCACCATAGAGTCAACGCATCCGCCAGATATTCCCCAGTATAGTTTTGGCTCACCAAGTCTTGTTATATCAATATCACTGTCCACGTCTGGTTGGGCAATAATTCCAACTTTAAATCCATGTTTATAAAGCCATTTTCCAACTATGGCTGTTCCATTATATGAGGTATCAATATATGTATCACCAGATACAAGTATGATGTCTAGCTGTTCCCAGCCTAATTTTTTTACCTCTTCCATCGTTGTAGGTAAAAACATAATATCACCTAATCTTTTTTCTAAATTTTCTTCTTTACTACAATATATTTTACCATAAAATGCGAAATCTTCCTAAAAATAAGAATAAATAAAAGGAAAAAATATTTTCTAAAAATTATAAAAATTCACAAAATATTCTATGGTAAGCAACGAAATAACCACGTTTCTCTTCTAAAAATAAAAAAGCTATGCTGATAAGAAGCATGGCCTTATTTTTTAAAATAATTTATTTAATGCTATCATAATATGATACTTTATCTTAGTAAAATTTGCAAGTAAAATAAAAAAAGTTTAAGCATTTTAAGGAAAATATTGTATAATGTAGTAAGGGAAGTTGCTGTATATTTTTATTTAATTGTGTGTTAATTAGTGATATAAGGGAGGTAGTTTATGGATTCGAGAGAAGACGTTATGGACTTACTTCACAGACGGTTTAGAAAAGAGTTAGGTTCTCAGGAAGAGGATGACATGGACATTACAGCAAAGGACCTCAATTGTGACGATTACGTTATTGATGGAAAGCTTATAATAAAGGATGGAGTTATAGTTTCTAACTCTAAAAAATAGAACATAAATAATCTTAAGGTTTGGAGATTGATGCGTACCCCTTTTACTGGACAAACAGTAAAGGGGGTATTTTTTTATTTAAAAGAAAAAAGAGCCAAAATTGAGCTCTCTTTCCCACAAGGTTTTAATATAGGTACATCTGTACCAAATAAATTATATCATCTACTGATTAAATAATGCAATAAAAAATTTAAATATAATTTTCTAAAAAAGAATTGATTTTTGAAAAAAAGTGTACTATAATTCGTGTGACATTAAAATGTAAAAGCAATGTTTTTATTAAAACATATTAAAATTATCAAATTATATTTAATTTTAACTTAAATATGTTTGATTTAGACTAAAATAACAGACTTAAATGAAGGACTTGCAAAAAATGTGAGTTCTTTTCAATTGTGATATTTTAAGTATATATTCATCATAATGAAAACGAGGATTAATGCTATGTTGTATTGTAAACTCGTGCATATATAGTAAAAAAAAATAGTGTAGATTAATTAAAATTCCTAATTTAAAATAATTCTTATAATATTTTTTGATGTTACTATTTAATTTTCATTTTACTGGATACATATCATTTAAAAAGTTTATGGGAGGTTTTGACAATTAAGAATTTTTTTATTTTTTTGATATTATTATTTACTATATCAGTTTCAGGTTTTGCCAGGAATATTCAAGTACAGGTAGATAAGCAGTTTCAACGTGTTCAACCAGAACCAGGTTTTGATAGTGCAGCAAGGGGAATTATCAGATTTATTATAGAAAATTATAACGATCAAGATAATTATAGTTATTTTGTTTTTGAGACCCATAATAATGATATAAGTTGCACTGGATGGTTGACTAGAGCTGAATTAAAAAATCCAAATAGTTTATATTTTGATTGGCAGAATCCTTACTGTTATTTTAGACATTACATAGGAGAGTGGGAACCAGTAACTGCGATAGAATTAGTATTGGATTGTACAATTAATTGGAATAGTAGAGAAACAGATGGTTCTAATCTTAGGTGTAAATTAGGTAAACTGGGAAATGGAGAAACAATCTATATTGGAGTGCCACAACCTGATATAGAACCACAAAAAAAACTTAAGGTTATAGTTGATAAAAATATGGACTTGGGAAAAACCTTTGCAGGAGGAACATTGAGCACAAGACTTGGAGGAACAGGAACACCTGCAGAAATAACTATAGAGAGCGAAGAGGGAAATAACTTCAAGGTACATATGCCCAAGAAAGTGACAATAAAAAATACTCAGAGGAATGAGCAGACTTTAGATGTTAATCTTGGATTTAGAAATGCAAGTGAAGATGGAAGATACTCACCTTCTAAACATAGAGATGGATTTGCTTTTACCCACTTTATAATAGATGGTGTATGTAGAACTAAACCTAATGAATATGGAAAATATGAGGGGAGTTTTATTGTGAGGGTGGAGTATACAGATGAGAATTAAATATATACTTATTGTAATAAGTTTTTTATCACTGTTTGTTACAGCCTCAGGAGTAGAAAATTATGAAACTTTTGATGAGTCCTATGCAGAGATAAGATGTGGACAGTTAAGAAACAGCTTTTTCCCAATGAGATATGATGGAGAAAATGAAAAAGTGTATATTGGGATTACTGCACTTTTTTATTTTTTAGAATTATATGATGTAGAGACAGATTTAGATAAATTGACTGTTAGTTATACAGTTAAGGGAGAAAAAAAGAAGATAAAACTTGATGAGAGAGAAGCTTTTATTTTAGATGATGAACTTTATGTTGAAATGGATAGCTTAAAGGAAAAATTTGATTTTAGAAACATAACTTTTGATTATTCCATGCTTACACTTAGTCTGATACCAAATTTTCTTTTGCCCAATGAAGAGAGAGTACAGGGAAAAATTGACAGATTAAGATTTGATGCCCAAAAAGATGAGGATACAAAAGATGATTATATAATTATGGGAAGAAAGGTCTTAACACCTGGTTTTGTAAAGTTGAATTATTACAGTTACGATTTTCCAAAATACGACAATCTTAGCTATGAATATGGAAATCAGTTTTTATATGGAAGTTTATATTTAAACGGAAATCTTAAAGATGGAGATATTGTAAATTATGGAAACCTTACATATGATGATATTTTGGGAGAAAATGACCTTGTTCTTGGAAATATCTATATGGATAAACCACATTTTATAAATGCAAGTGGTGATGTAATAGGGATAAGTCTGAACAATGAGAGGACATATTTCTTTCGTGATAGTGGAATGACAATAATAAAAGGGGAAGCAGAGGGAGCAGAAACAGTGGAACTTTATACTGGTTCATTCCTCCTTGACTATATCCACCCTACAAGTAAAACTTTTGAATTTAAGATATCAGATGGAAGTATGTCTGACAGTTATATTATGAAGATATATTACGCTGATGGAAAGTATGAAGAGAGAAAAGTATTTTCTATAAATGACCTGAACATTCTTCAAAAGGGAAAAAATAAGATAAATATGCAGATTGGAAAAGAGAGTAAAACAGGTCATGAGCAGGGAAATTTTGTTTTATATTATGGATTGACAGATAATCTTACAGCAGGAGTTGGATATGGAATGTTAACATCTCCTTCTGGTAAAAAATTTGATTTTTTTAGAAATAAAATTCTGTATAACAGCAGACATAAAATTGCACCAACACTTATAGAATTTAAAAATTATTATGAAATGAACTCTAATGAGAATAACTATAATATAACATTGACTCAGAAGTATAAGAAAATGCAGATGAAGTTAGCACATGAAAAATATTCTGAGTATATATACAATGAAAATTCAATTAAAGAATATAATTCACTTTCTCTTGGAAGAACTTTCAATAGAAATTATCTTGAAGTTGGACTGGAAGAAAAGTATTATTTAAAATATAGGAAAAATAGAAGGAAAAATATGTATATTTATTGGAACAGCTACAGTTTTAATCCTTTCTACCTCTCAGTTAAGTTTGAAAAAAGTTTAGAAGAGGAAAGTAATGAGTATGGAGTATATCCTACTATTTCATACTATGGATTTTTTACTACAATTCTAGAAGGTGGATTTGAAAAAGATAAAAGAGGAAAATGGAAAGATTATTATAGTTTAAAGCTTGATAAAAGGGATGTAAAGATAATTCAGGATAAACTTTATGGAGATATTGGAATATTTGTAAGATATTCTCCATGCAGAGATACGGAAAAAATGAGATATGGAATAAGTTTCAGTGTTAAATTTGATGACTTTATATATATGAGAACAACTACTGATACAAGAAAAAGTCAGAATTCAAAATCTGAAACAATAACTGGTTTGGAAGTAACAAAAGTATTTGATTTGGGAAATCCTACAGCACAGTATGACAACCGTTCATCAGTTACAAATGCGTCTATTCATGGGAAAATATATCTGGATAAAAACTCAAATGATATATTTGATGAGGGAGATATTCCTATTGAAGGAGCATGTGTATTAATTGATGGAAGTAAATTTTACAGCAATGAAAATGGAGATTATATAGCAAATGGTATTGCTACTCCAACAGTGGTGTCTTTGGAAGTAGATAGAAAAACAATAGACCCTATGTATAAGTCAAATTTTAGCAAGATTAGAATTAAAACCTTACCATCAACAAAAATGGCTTTAGATATACCATTGGATATTATCTCAATAATATCTGGAAATATATATAATAAACTTGATGTTCCAGAAAATAAATTCAGCAGAAAACTCTCTCTTGTAAGTATTGAACTGGTAAAAGATGGAAAAATAGTAGATGAGACAAAACCTGAATTTGATGGAATGTATTTCTTTGAAGATGTATTACCTGGAAGATACAAAATAAGATTTATATATTTTGGGCCAGAGGATATTGAATTTTCTGAGAAAGAACTTGAGATAGATGTTGATACAACAGGTGGAGACACAGGTGAATATTTTGAAGGTTATGATGTAGATATGTTTTTAGATTCAGGAGGAAAAGATTGCGAAAATTAGTTTTGCTGATATTTTTGTTTTTTATAGGGATTAGAAGTTATTCACTTAACTTTTCAGTGTCCCCTGTAAAATTTAAAATTGATATGGAAAAGACCAGAACCTACTCTCTTGAAGTTACCAATAATACAGGAAAACCTTTGAGATTAATGGCATATTTTGAAAGTGAAGAGGGATATAAAGCTCTCTCTGAAAATATAGTCATTTTTCCTAAAAAGATTTCAATAAAACCTGGAGGAAAGAAAGAACTCAGATTTACAGTAAGAAAACTTGATAAATTAGAAAAAGGAAAATATAAGAATCTATTTGTTTTAAGAGAGGTTGTTCCAAAAAATGGAGCAAATATAGATAATGGGAATAAAGATTTAATCTTTAATCTAAATATAATAACAGAGATAGCACTACCGTTATACGGAGTGAAAAATTAAGGAGGAAGAATTTACAAATGAAAAAAACAATGTTAGCTGTATGTTTTATGGCTATGGCACTAACAGCAGTAGGAGCAGAAAATACTAATAGTGAACAAACTGCAGAGGTGAAAGTTACAGCTACAGTAGTAGAACCTTTAGAACTTACAACAAAAGAAGTTAAATTTGGTAAAGTTGCAAAAGGATCTAAAAAAAATGCACCAATAGAAAATGGAGAAATCGTAATCAAAGGTCAAGCTAGTGAAAAGGTAAAAATTCAATTTGCTGATGGAATGACAGAGGATTGGAAAGATACTATAAGTGGACTTACAGTAGCATTAAAATCGAAAACAAATTCAAATTCAACAACATTAACTTATAGTCCAGAATTGGATCTAAAATTAAGCCAACCACTAGCTTTAGAAAGTGGAGAGAAAAAAATGACATTAAAAGGTAATCTACTTGTGCCAGAAAATGCAGAATCTGGAGATTATGAAGGAACTTTAAAAGTAAAAGTATGGTATGAATAGGAGAAACATATGAAAAAAATAGTATTAATCTTATTATTAATTATCTCAACTGTATCATTGTCACTTGATTTCTCAATCTATCCAACAAGATTTGAGTTTGATCTGAGTAAGATGAACACAGAGGAGCTATTCATAGTAAATAATACTACTGTTCCTTTGAGAATAGAGATTTTTCCAGAAGTTGATAAGAATTTTGGAGAGGAATATAACCTTAATGACAATATAAAAATATTTCCCAAGAAGGTATCAGTAAAACCTGGAGGAAAACAGATAGTGAGATTCAGAGTTACTCCTAAAAAAGAGGATGGAGAGTTTAAAAGTTACATTACCTTTAAGGAGCAGGAGAAGAAAACCACAACATCTGAAAGTTCTTCAGATGCCATCTCATCTAATATAGGGATACTTGCAGAGATATCAATACCTGTATATGGAATGGGAAACAATGTAAATGTTTCAGGAGAGATAACAAAATTAAACTACTTTAAAAGGGGAAATAGCTTGCAGATGGATGCAACAGTTGTTTCAAAAGGAAATAGTGCATTAAAACTAAGTTATAGCCTTGAGGATAGAGCTACTGGAAAGGTATATCAAGGTAAGCTTGGAAACTCTTCAAGAACAGGAGAGTCTCTTGTAAGTGCAGCAGTATATCTTGAAAATAAAAATATGCACAGTGCACTTTTAACTATAAGAGATGAAACAGGAAAAGTTTATTACAAGAAAGATATTTCCATATAATAAAAAACGCAGTCATCGACTGCGTTTTTCTTATTCTCAATTATTATATTATTTTTTCTTAGCATATTTGATAGCGTCAAATGCAACTGCTCCAACTATGATTACACCTTTGATGATATATTGCCAGTAAGGGTTAACTCCAACATAAGTTAGTCCATAGTTAATAACTGTTAAAATGATAACTCCAGTTACAACTCCTGATATCTTACCAACACCACCATAGAATGAAACTCCACCGATAACGCATGCTGCGATAGCGTCCATTTCATACATGAATCCTAAGTTGTTAGTAGCTGATCCAATACGTCCTGCTTCTAGGAAACCACCAAATGCATAGAAGATACCTGATAGAGCATATAGTTCTACAAGAGTTAGAGTTACGTTAACTCCAGATACTTTAGCAGCTTCTATATTTCCTCCAACAGCAAATACGTTTTTACCAAATTTTGTTTTATTCCACAATATCCACATGATTATAGTAGCTATTAATGAATAGATAATCAAATATGGAAGAGTGAAATCTCCAATTTGGAAATATCCTTGAGCAAATGATGAGTACTTAGGATCAAATCCAGAGATAGGTGAACCACCAGCAAAGTCATAATACAATGAGTTAATACCATATACCGCAGTCATACTTCCCAATGTAGCAATGAATGGGTGAACATTAAGTTTTGCAACAACGATACCGTTGACAGCACCTATAATCATACCAACAAACATAACTACAAGTATTGCACCTATAATTGGAAAATCCTGAATTGAAGGATAAACCTTATGAGCAGTAGTAGCTGCTTGAAGAAGTGATGCAGAGATAACAGCAGCAAATCCAACTTGTCTACCAGCTGACAGGTCTGTACCTGTTGTAACGATAAGTCCAGCAATTCCAAGTGCTATTATAAGTCTAACTGAAGATTGAGTTAAAATGTTTTTAAAGTTTCTTATACTAAGGAATGAAGGTTCCTTAATAATAATTAACACAAGCATTATAAATAAAACAAGATACAATCCGCTTTCTATAAAAAGTTTCTTAAAATCAATATTTCCATCTTTTGTACGTAGGGCCATAATTTTATCTCCTCTTTTTAATAATTAAATTTTATAGGTATTTAGCTGATAAAGCCATAATTTCTTCCTGATTTGTTTCAGAAGTTTTAACTATTCCAGCTACTCTACCATTACTCATTACTAATATTCTGTCAGTTACTCCTAACAGTTCAGGCATTTCAGAAGAAACCATGATAATACCTTTTCCTTTTTTAGCCAAATCAATCATAAGTTGATATATTTCATACTTAGCAAGTACGTCTATACCTCTTGTAGGTTCATCAAGCATAAGAATTTCAGGTTCAGTAAGAAGCCATCTACCTAAAATAACTTTTTGTTGGTTACCTCCTGATAAAGAACCGATTGTTGTTCTTTGTGAAGGAGTTTTAACGTGCATACTGTCAATTACCCATTGAGTGTCTGTTTTCAAACTTTTATTGCTAAGTAGAGAGAATTTACTCTTCTTATAGTGATCAAGGTTTGATATTGTAGAGTTAAAACAGATATTTAATACGCTGTAGATACCAGTTGCTCTACGTTCCTCTGTAACTAATGAGAATCCATTTTTGATTGCTTCATTAGGTGTATTGTTTTTAACCTCATTACCATGTATAAATATTCTTCCGCTTTCCTTTTCTCTAATTCCAAAAAGAGTTTCAACTATGTCAGTTCTCTTTGCTCCAACTAGTCCTGCTACACCAAGAATTTCACCTTTATGTAGTTCAAATGATATGTCTTTAATCGAAGGTTGATTTTTAGCTGTAAGTCCTTCAACCTTTAGAATCATTTCTTCAACTTTATTGTCTTTAGGTGGGAAACGATTTGTAAGGTCTCTACCAACCATCATACTGATGATTTGGTCAGTTGTAAGATCTGCAACTGATTTAGTTCCAATCCATTTACCGTCTCTTAGAATAGTTATATCATCAGAAATCATTTTGATCTCTTCCATTTTGTGAGAAATATAAACTATTCCACAACCTTTTTCTCTAAGTTTTCTGATTATTGTAAATAGATGTTCAACCTCTTTTTCAGTTAACGAAGAAGTAGGCTCATCCATTATTATTATTTTTGAATTGTATGAAACAGCTTTAGCAATCTCTACCATCTGTCTTGCAGAAACTGGTAGATCCCCCATTTTAGAACGAGGGTCAACATTGATACCTAAATCATTAAATATCTTTTTAGTATCTTCATACATTTTCTTTTCATCTATAAAAAGTCCTTTTTTCGGATATCTTCCAAGCCAAATGTTATCGAGAACATTTCTTTGTAAAACCTGATTCAATTCTTGGTGAACCATTGATACTCCATTTTCAAGTGCTTCTTTAGAAGATTTAAAATTTATGGGTTTTCCTTCAAATAAAATTTCTCCAGAATCTTTTTCATATATTCCAAAGAGACATTTCATCAGAGTTGATTTTCCAGCTCCGTTTTCTCCCATAAGTGCATGAACTGAATGTGGTCTGACTTTTAAAGTTGCTCCATCCAATGCTTTTACACCTGGAAATTCCTTACATATGTTATTCATTTCCAGTAAATATTTGCAGTTTTCCATGACAGTCTCCTTCTTTTATAAAAAGGGAATTGTCTGCACAACTCCCCTTCTATCACATATAATAAAATAATTATAAACTTAAATTATTTGTCGAATTGATCAACGTTATCTTTGTCAATTCCAATACTAGGAATTAATAATTCTTTATTGTCTAGTTTGAAATCTGTTCCAGCTGTAGGGTCTTTACCTTCTGCTAAGTTAACTACCATATCCCAAGTTCCTACACCTTGACCTTTAGCGTCGTTAAGAACAGTTCCTGCCATTTCTCCATCTTTAATTTTAACTAATGCTTCTGGAAGAGCGTCAACACCAAATACTGGAAGTTTCTTACCAGCAGCTTTTAAAGCTTCTATAGCACCAAATGCCATACTGTCGTTGTTACAGATAACAACTTCAATTTTATCTCCTATAGGAGATGATAACCATGCATCCATTTTGTCTTTTGCTGCTGCAGTATCCCACATAGCAGCATCTAGAGCTAATTGCTCAGTAGGGATTCCATTGTCATTTAAAGTTTTTACTGAATAAATAGTTCTTGCTTCAGCGTCTGGGTGTCCTGGTTCTCCTTTAATCATAACATATTGGATAACTCCGTCTTTGTTAAGGTCTAAATCAGGATTTGCTTTCCAAGCTTTCATAATTAATTCACCTTGAGCAACTCCTTGAGCGTTAGGGTCGATACCAACATAATATGCTTTGTCATAAGCATCAAGAACTGATCTTGCAGGTTTCTTGTTGTAGAATACTAATGGTACTCCTTCAGCTTTGATTTTTTTCATAACAGTTTCACCAGCTGCTGGGTCAACTAAGTTGATAGCAAGTCCATCTACACCTTTAGATAGCATTGCATCGATTTGGTCGTTTTGGATTTGTTGAGCGTTTTGTGAGTCGTTCATAGTAAGATTAACTTTGTCTTTCATCTTGTCAGCTTCTTCTTGAACTACTTTTCTGAAAAGTGCGATAAAGTTGTCATCATACTTGTAAGCAGTAAATCCAATGTTTAGTTTTTTTTGTTCAGGTGCTGCAGATTTTGCTTGTTCAGCAGGTTTGTCTCCACATCCAGCTAAACCAGCTGCTAATAATAATGCTCCTAAAAAAAGTCCTGTTTTTTTCATATTCTCATTCCCTCCTAAAGAATATATGTTTGATATACGAACTAATAAATTTGTTTCAAAAAAATTGGTTTTTTTATTAACCATCCTTATAATAATGATAATATTTTATTTAATATTTGTCAATACTTTGTAATAAAAAAATTACTGAAAAATTGATTAATTGAAAAAAAATTTCAAATTATAGGAATAATCCTATAGAACCCTTTATACCAGCTTGATTTCCTAATACTCCCTGTACAAATTTTATATCTTTTGTAACTACTGCAAGAGCATATTTAGGTAATTTTTCTTTAAGTGGATTCATTAAAATGTCCCCAGCAAGTGCAACTCCCCCACTTAAAACTACAATTTCAGGGTTGATTATATTTAAAATATTTCCGATTCCCATTGCAAGATATTCAGCTTCATAATCAACTAAGTCAAGTGAAAACTGATCCCCCTCTTTAGCTGCATCAAATATATCTTTTGCTTCTAAAGAATCAATTTTACCTTCAATTAAAGTGTATAGAAGATTATTTTTATTTACCAGAAGACGTGAAGTTGCTTCTCTTATAAGACCAGTTGCTGATGCATATGCTTCAAAACATCCTTTTTGACCGCAACCACAAAGTCTACCATCTTTTACAAGCTTCATATGTCCAACTTCTCCACCAGCTCCGTTGAAACCAGAAATTAGACGTCCATCGATATAGATTCCTCCACCGATACCAGTTCCTAAAGCGATAGTAACACTTGCACGACTTCCTTTAGCTGCACCAAATTTAGCTTCTCCCAGCGCAATGATATTTACGTCGTTATCAAGTTTTGTTTCAATACCTGATATTTTTTCCATCATAGCTTTGATGTTTACATTTTCTCCCCAAGGAAAATTTGCAAAAAATGCTACGATACTTTGATCGATAACTGGTCCAGGAATTCCAATTCCTATACCTTTAATATTCCCTAAATTTATGTTTCCTTTTTGTGCTAACTCTTTAACAGAATCCCAAATTCTTTGTAAAGTTTTTTCTGCTCCGTTAGCTGACAGTGTTTTAATAAAAGTACTTTCATAGATATTCCCTTCTATATCAAGAATTCCAATTTTAGTATTAGTACCTCCTAAATCAATACCCACATAGTAATGCATACTGACATACCTCCCTTAATTATACTCTAATTAGATTATACTACAAAAGTTGCTATTACAGAATAAAATTATAAGAAATATGTTTTTTTAGATAGTAGAAAGATAAAAATTATTGTGGTATAATCAAGAGAAATCAAAATAATTAGGAGGACAAAATGAAAAGAAGTTTATCTGGTATTCAGTCTAGTGGAATACTACACTTAGGGAATTATTTTGGAGCGATAAAACAATTTGTAGATAATCAAAAAAGTGGAGAATATGACTGTTTTTACTTTATTGCCGATTATCATTCATTAACATCTTTACCAGATCCAAAATCAGTTACTGAAAATACATATAATATAGTATTGGATTATTTAGCTTTAGGACTTGATCCTAAAAAATCAACAATATTTTTACAGTCAGATGTGCCTGAACACACTGAACTTTCATGGCTTTTATCTAACGTTACTCCAGTTGGGCTATTAGAAAGAGGACACTCATATAAGGATAAAATTGCAAAAGGAATTTCTCCTAACACAGGACTTTTAACTTATCCAGTACTTATGGCAGCAGATATATTGATGTATGATACAGATATAGTGCCAGTTGGAAAAGATCAGAAGCAGCATCTTGAATTTGCAAGAGATATAGCTATGAAATTTAACCAGCAATATGGAGTTGACCTGTTTAAACTTCCAGAACCTTTAATTTTAGATGATTCAGCAATTGTACCAGGAACAGATGGACAAAAAATGAGTAAATCATATGGTAATACTATAAATATGTTTGCAAGTAAAAAAGAACTGAAAAAGCAGGTTATGAGTATTGTTACAGATTCAACACCTCTTGAAGAGCCAAAAGATCCAGACAACAACGTAGCAAAACTTTATGCACTTTTTGCAACTATTGAAAAACAAAATGAAATGAAAGAAAAATTCCTGGCTGGAAATTATGGATATGGGCATGCTAAAACAGAAGTATTAAATGCAATACTTGAATACTTTGGAGAAGCAAGAGAAAAGAGAGAAGAGCTTATTAAACACCCTGATTACATAAAAGATGTATTATTTGAAGGTGGAAAGAAAGCAAGAGCTATAGCACAGGAAAAAGTAATGAAAGCAAAAGAAGCAGTTGGATTAGTAGGAAATCTTTATAAATATATGAAATAATTGCAATAAAAATGACATCTTCAAGATGTCATTTTTTTATTAAAATCTATAAAAAATAAAAAATAATAAAAAAATCAAGCAAAATTTATAAAAGTGGGCTATAATAGAGGTTGAGGGATGATGCCTAGATATGGTATAATGAAGATATAAAATTTTTTCTAATTATTTTAAAGGAAATTTAACTACTAGAGTTAAATATAAAGTATAGGGAGTAAAAAAGAAATAAAAACATTTTAAAATCATTCAAAAGATATTTAATTAAGACAATTTATATGGTTTTAAAAGTTAAAATTTTTTTTATATACTGCTTTAATAGTTGAAAAATTATTGTATTCGTGATAAAATTGTGAAAAAATAGAGAACATTTTTTTGGTGAAAAAAAAGAAAGTTTTAAAAAGTCAAAACAAGTATAAAAATGGAGACCAATATCCCCATAACGAATAAAAGGAGGACATTATGAAGAAAGTTTTAGTGGTGCTTTTTGCAACATTGTTGGTATCTCAGGTTTATGCTTCACAGGACATCATGGCAGAATTTCAAGATTTAGATGCACAATACCAACAGTTAGTAAATGAAGAAAATGCAAGATTTGAAGAAGAAAAAGTAAACTGTCAGCTAGCTGAACAAAAAATTGTGCAGTTAAATGAAGCTATAGCTACAGTTAAAGAAAAAATTGCTGATGCAAGTATCGAGAGGGAAAGTAGATATTTTAAAGATGATTTTGATGCCTTAACTAAAAAATACAAAGAGTATTTAGGTAAACTTGAGCAGTCACTTGCAGTAAATGAAGGAATCGTTGCAGATTTCCAAAAGATAAGTGCTGTTAGAGGAAACCAAAATTAAGGTTAACTTAGGAGGGAATATGAGAAAAAAATTATATATTGCGGGAATGTTAATTTTAGCAGCAGCAATGACAGGATGTTCAGGAGCTACACCAACAGTTGAGTATAAACCAGGGACTATAGATGATCCTATAAAATTAATGGAAGTTAAAAGAGAGTATTATAAACAACAGGAAATAGCAAAGAAAAAAGCTGAAGAAGAAGCTAAAAAAGCTGATGAAAAGGCAAAAATTGAAGAACAAAAAAGATTAGAAGCTGAAAAACAAGCTAAAATTGAAGCTGAAAAGAAAGCTGAAGAAGAAAGATTAAGAAACATGACTCCAGAAGAAAAATTAAAATATAAAATGGAGAGTGCAATGAAACAGGTTCAAGAGATGAACGAAATTGTTGACAAAGCAAGAGCAGAAGAGATTGAAAATACTAAATCTTTGGAACAC
>NZ_JADRHM010000001.1 GCF_018205345.1 Fusobacterium sp. DD2 | reverse complement strand
AGAGGGACAAAAGTCCCTCTTTTATATTACTTTTTATTTTCAAGTGCATTTTAAGAGCACTTAAAATATTTTATCTCTCAACTATTCAATATTAGTATTGTTCAAGGAATATGTCTATTATTCCCATTCTATTGTTGCAGGTGGCTTAGATGAGATATCATAAGTCAATCTGTTAATTCCTTTAACTTCATTTAGGATTCTGTTAGAAACTCTTTCTAAGAAGTCAAATGGAAGATGTGACCAAGTTGCAGTCATGAAGTCTATTGTATTAGCAGATCTTAATACTGCAGTATATTCATAAGTTCTTTCGTCTCCCATTACACCAACTGATTTAACTGGTAATAATACTACGAAAGCTTGGCTAACTTTATTATAAAGTCCAGCATTTCTTAATTCTTCGATGAAGATATCATCTGCTTCTCTTAATATATCAGCTTTTTGTTTATCAACAGCACCTAAGATTCTGATTCCAAGTCCTGGACCTGGGAATGGGTGTCTATCGATCATATGATCTGGTATACCAAGTTCTCTTCCAACTTTTCTTACTTCGTCTTTAAATAGCTCTCTTAGAGGCTCAAGAAGAGTAAATTTCATATCTTTTGGAAGTCCACCAACGTTGTGGTGAGATTTTATAGTCATTGAAGGACCTTTTACTGATTGAGATTCTATAACGTCAGGATAGATAGTTCCTTGAGCTAAGAATTCAACATCTTTAAGTTTTCCTGCTTCTTCATTAAATACTTCGATAAATTCTTTTCCAATTATCTTTCTTTTAGCTTCTGGTTCAGAAACTCCAGCAAGTTTAGATAAGAATCTCTCTTCAGCATCTATACACTTAATGTTCATGTGGAAGTTTTCTCCATATACTTCCATAACTTTTTTAGCTTCATCTTTTCTTAGAAGACCTGTATCAACAAATATACAAGTTAATTGATCTCCTATTGCTTTGTGGATTAGAGTAGCAGCTACTGATGAGTCAACTCCTCCTGAAAGTCCTAATAGTACTTTTTTATCTCCAACAGTTTCTCTTATGTGTTTTATTGTTTCTTCAATATAGTTACCCATTGACCAGTTCTTTTCACATTTTGCAACGTTGAATACGAAGTTTCTAAGCATTGCAGTTCCGTGTTCTGAGTGAGTTACTTCAGCGTGGAATTGGATACAGTAGATATTTAATTCTTTGTTGAATACTGCTGCAACACAAGAATCAGTATGTCCAATTTGTTCAAATCCTTCAGCCATTTTTGTTACATGGTCATTGTGACTCATCCAAACTTTTGAGTTATTTGGAATTCCTTCAAATAGAGGACTTTTTGCGTCATCAATTATTAATTCAGCTTTACCAAACTCTTGTTTGTCTGCTCTTGCAACTTCTCCACCCATTAAGTGAGTAGTTAATTGCATTCCATAGCAAATTCCCAAAATAGGTATTCCTTGTTTATATAACTCTTTATCAATAGTAGGAGCTCCTTCTAAATATACAGAAGCAGGTCCTCCTGAAAGAATTATCCCTTTAGGTTTTCTAGCAAGAATTTTGTCTAAAGGTTCAAAATATGGGACAACTTCAGCGTAAACGCCCATTTCTCTGACTCTTCTAGCAATCAATTGATTGTATTGAGAACCAAAGTCTAGTATTATTATACTATTTTCTTTCATTTTAACCTCCAATTTATAATAAAAGTGTAAAACACCATCGTTTAACCTTTTTCATAGATATATTATCATAATTATTCGTAAATTTTATCATAAAATAGGGTTTGTGTCAAAAGAAATCTTCTGACTTTATCATTATCATACTTAATGTTCACATTTAAAAAATATATCTATTTATTAATAGAAATACTTTTTAAGAAACTTAGCTACTCCATTGTTCTGGTTTGTATCTGTTACATATCTTACTCTGTTTTTAAGATTTAAAGGAGAGTTACCCATAGCTACACCATATCCAGCTTCCATGAGCATCTCAAGGTCGTTAGATGCATCTCCAAATGCAACACAATCCTCCATATCAATTCCTTCACTTTTTAGTATCTTTCTTAATACAATACCTTTGTTGACATTCTTATTTAATACTTCAAATAAGTAATCCTGTGACTTAGCTGTATAAACCTTTCCAGCAAATATTTTTTCGATCTCATTACAAAGCTCATTGAATACATCTGAGTTTTTCATATCCTGAATTGTTACCTTAGTCATTGTATAATCATCAAATGAATCAAAGTCCTTTTTCACTGGTGTCAAACCTGTATGATCTGCATACTTAATTGATTCCAGATTATCTGGATCCTCTACATACCATTTATTATCTCTGTAAAGGTTCACATGGATATTATGTTCTTTTGCCATTTTGATTATTGTTTTTGTATATTTTTCCTCTAAAGGTTCTTCATAAAGTACCCTGTCATTACGATAATCAACTACTTTAGCACCATTGTATGTTATAATTACACTATTTAATCCTAATTCATCTGCAAAAGGCTTGGCAGACACATAGGTTCTTCCTGTCACAAGAAAAATCTTAGCACCCTTTCTTTCAAACTCTTTAAGTATATTTTTATTAGTTTCAGATATTCTTTTATCATCTGTTAAAAGGGTTCCATCTAAATCTAAAGCTATAGCTTTAATTTTCATCTTCCGTCCACCTCCAAAGAAATTTTGAATTTTTCCCTATATAGATTATAATATGATAACAAAGAAATATCAATGTATATTAACAAATAAAGGAGGAAATTTCATGATAAAAAACATAATTTTTGACCTAGGTAATGTATTAATAAATTATGATCCACATGATTTTATTAATAAAAATGTTAAAGAGGAAAACAGGGAGAAATTTTTCAAGGAGATATTCCAAAGTAAAGAGTGGCAGGATTTAGATAGAGGTACTTTAGAATATGATGAAGCAGTGACGATTTTTAGTAAAAGACTCCCTGAAGAAAGAGAAAATATTAAGAAACTATTTGATAACGATATTCAAGACGTATTATTTGTAGATAAAACAAACATTAAATATTTATCAACTCTTAAAAATAAAGATTATAAACTTTATATATTGTCAAATTTTCATAAAAATTCATTTAGAAAGATTTCTGAAATTCATAACTTTAAATCTATTTTTGATGGAGGAGTCATTTCTTATGAATGTCATCTTTTGAAACCTGAGTCAAACATTTATAAAGCTATAATTGACAAATATGGATTAATCCCTGAAGAAACAGTATTTATTGATGATTTTCTTCCAAATGTTCAAGAGGCTATAAAATTTAACATTCATGGAATTCATCTTAAAAATATAAAAGATTTAATCAAAACCCTTAACAATACATTAAATATTTAAAATTATATTTCTTTTTTAAATAAATGATTAATTTATTTAAAAAACTATACATATTTTAAAAAATATTATATAATGTATTAGGCAAAAAAATACGATTTTTTTAGTGTTATTTATTTAAGGGGGACTAATATGTTTTTATCACCAGAAGAAAAACTTTTATCATTGAGAAAAAAGTATAAAATTACACAGGGAGAATTAGTCGGTGATGACATTACAAGAGTATTTTTAGGGATGATTGAAATTGGAAAAAGATCATTAACTGAAAAGACTGCAAAATTGTTATGCAAAAACTTCCATAAGATTCTATCAGAACAAGGAATCAAAGATAAAATTTCCCTGGAAGAACTAATGAAAACAAGAGAACAACAAGCAATTGAGTTCCTAAACAATATGCTTTTAAGTGAGATTGACATAAGTGATGACAACTTATGGATAATTGAAGAAGCATTGTATGAACTTGCACCAAAAGAAAGAAGTGAATTCTGCGAAAAACTTTACAGTAGATTTAAGAACAGAGAAAGATATCTTTTAGCTAAGGAATATCTTCTGAAATCATTTCACGGTGTCAGAAAAATTCCTAATCTCAAAGATAAATTAAAAGATATTTTCTTCCTTTGTGAAAAAGTTAATGATCCCGAATGTGCTGTATGTACTTATAGAAGATTTGCTTCATGGCTTGAAAAAGAAAAGCTTAATCCTTCAACTGAAGAGCTAAAATACTCATATGCAAAAGCTTTAATTGAGATGAAAGAGTATACAGAAGCTTTACAGATAGCTAAATATCTGGCTAAGAAAACTAAAAATGACAGTACTTTATTCATTGCAAGAAACCTTATAGCAAGAATCTATAAAGAAAAAGGTATGATTGAAGACTCTATAAAAGAGTACACTTCACTTGCTAAAGGAAGAAGCAACCAGGATAAATGTGTTACATATTGTAAAGTTATCAAAATCGGTATGGAACTTGACGATATGGCTATTATTAAAAAATACTATGAAAAATGTAAAGATAATTTTGGAGAACATGCTGAACACAACGATCCTAAAAACTTATCTGTACTATTTACACTTGCAAGAGCTGCAAAGCTTTTAGGCAAGATAAAAGATTCAAAGGCTTATTACATGGAAGCTCTAGTAGTTGGAAGACTACTTAAAGGAATGGAAAAAGAAAGAGTTACTATAATTGGTGAACTGTTTGATGTAGTTGATAAAAGTGATTTTTACTCAGTTCAAAGTATTGAAACTGAATATGCTGAACTTCTGAAAATAACAGGAGATTACAAACCAGCTATAAAAATATTAAACTACTATCAAAACTATCTTCCAAATGATTTGAGCAAGAAATTTGAACTTTTTATAAAATAATTCAGTAATCAATAGAGATATTTAATGACTGCACCTGAACTCTTAGAGAGATTGATGGTGCAGTTTTTTTATATTTACCTTTGCTTATCAAATAGTTTTTTCATATGTATAATTATTTCTAATGGTCCTATAAGAAATACTTTCTTCATTTTATTGGGATTATATGTTATCCTAGTCCATGTAACACAATTTTTGAAGGAGTGAAGGAATGCAGAAACAATTTGAACTATTAAAAAAAGAAATAGATGAATTTAGAGAATTAGGTCATGAATTTTTAGATAAAAAGATCTCAGTAGGAGATTTCAAAGGAAAATCAGGTGGAATGGGTGTCTATGCACAAAGAGGCGGAAACTCTTTTATGATTAGACTTCGTACTAACTCAGGAATCCTTAAAATGAACCACCTTAAACTTATAGATTCTTTTATTAAAAGATACAATCTTAAAAATATCCATCTTACTACAAGACAGGCTATACAGCTTCATAATCTTGGTATTGATGATGTATGTGATATTATGTCTGAATCATTAGATAACGGTCTTTATACTCGTGGTGGGGGAGGTAACTTCCCAAGAAACGTTGGTCTTGCACCTATGTCAGGAGTTGAAAAAAATGAAGCATTTGATGCAACAGAAATTGCCAATGCAATAAGTGGATATTTAACTAAGCAGATAACTGAATACAAGCTACCTAGAAAGCTTAAAATATCAATTTCTACAAGTTCTAAGGACACAGCCAACTCAACTATAAACGACATCGGTTTTCTTGGAATTAATGAAAATAGGAAGGCTGCTTTCAAATTATTCTTAGCAGGAGGACTTGGAAGTAACCCTGAAGTCTCTATAGAATACCCTGAAAGAATTGCACCTCAGGATGTATTATACTGTGTTGAAGCTATGGTAAGACTGTTTATGGCTGAAGGAGATTACCAAAATAAAGCAAAAGCAAGAACCAGATATATTCCTAAGAGAATGGGAAGAGATGAGTTTATTGCATGTTTTAAAAAGCATTTTGAAGATGTTAAAAGTGAAAAAGATCTTACACTTGATTTGGATATTAAACTTTCTGAAACTTTAGATAACTATACTCACAAACTAAGTGAAACACCTTATCTTATCCCACAAAGACAGGATGGTCTTTATACAGTTATAGTTCACCCAACTTGTGGAATATTAGCTTCAGAAGATTTCCATACACTTATTAAATTCTTGGAAGAAAATGAAAACAGCCAGGCAAGATTAAGCATGAATGAGGATATCTATGTTAGAAATCTAACTGAGGAACAGGCACAAAATCTACTTACCCTTACAAGTCATTTAAGAGGAAACCACAAGGTTCACCAAAGTCTTTCATGTGTAGGAGTACCTACATGTCAAATTGGTATAGAAGAGAGCCAAAATCTTGTAAAAAGTATCCTTGAGTACCTAAGTGATAACAGCTTAAAAGAGGATTTCCTACCTCAAATCCATGTATCTGGTTGTCAAAACTCATGTGCAAGACATCAGACTTCTGAATTGGGATTTATTGGTGGAAAAAGAAAAATTGGAGAGGCACTTGAAAGTATATTCACACTTTATACAGGTGGAAGAGTTGAAGATGGTAAAACTAAGCTTGGAAACCCTATGGGAAGCATGATTGCTAAACATATCCCTGAGTTTGTTGGAGAGCTTTCAAAAGAGCTTGAAAATAAGCACAAAAGCTTCTCTGAGTATACTGATACAGATGAATTTAAAAACCTTGTAAAAAAATACGCTTTATAATAAGCAAAGAGGCTATCGCATTTATAAAATGAAAAAATAGAATTCTCTTAGCTAGCAATTATTTCTATTTATATTGCTTACAGAAAGAAAATTTGAAACTCACTTCGTTCAAACAGTCAAATTTTCAGTATTCTGTTTCGCTTCATAAATTACGAAACAATTTCTAATGCCGAGAATTCTATTTTTTACAAATTTGCAATAGCCTCTTATCTATTATTTTTTAACTATTCTGAAATATCCATCTTCAGTTTTTTCAATCTTTTTGTGTTTCAATAGATTTCCTATTGCTCTTTTAAATGCTTTTTTACTCATATTGAAGTAATCAACTATCTGTTCAGATGATGTCTTATCATTAAATCTGAAACTGTCTTTTAAAAGTCTCATTTTTTCCAGAATAAGTTCAGCATCTTTATCAGCCTGAAGATAAGCAAGTTCTCTAGGTGAAAGGTCTAATTTTCCATCCTCTCTAACTCTTATAACTCTTGCTTCAATTTCATCTCCAACTTTATACTCTTTGAAGTACTCATTCTTAGGAATAAGTCCAAAGTATCTATCTTCTACAGCTACGAATACTCCTATCTCAGGATTTATTCTATATACAGTACCAGTTACAACATCGTTTTTCTTCATTGATGTACTTGGTAGTAAGAATTTGTAAATCTTCATTGTAGCTGAAAGTCTTCCTTTACTGTCTTCATATATTCCAACAAGGTATTTCTTACCTATCTCAACTTCAGCTTCCTGTTGTCTCTTAGGAAGTAATAGGTCCTTTGTAAGTCCCCAATCCATAAAAGCTCCAAGAGTTGGATGAATATCTGTAACTTCAAGTTTTGCAAGAGTTCCAACTAAAGCTTCAGTCTTTCTAAATGTAGCTACTGGTCTGTCTTCAGAGTCCATGTAAACCAATACCTCTACTTCGTCTCCCTCTTTTAAATCTCTATCTTCAAGTTCGTTATTTGGAAGTAGTATATTGTCTTTACTATCTCCAGTCTCAGCATCTAAGTATGCTCCAACACTTGCAAAATTATTTATTTTTAATTTCTGTCTTTTCCCTATCTTTATCATCAAACTATCTCCTTACTATTATCTTATCATTAGATGATATATTATATATTCATTTCCATATTTTTACAAGAACAACTTTTCAAGATTTTCCTTCATTTTATCTTTTGTATCATTATTCTTAAATTCTCTTATGAGTCTAGTAGGTTTTGAACCTAAAACCACTATATTATCCCCTAAGTCAAGAGCTGAATCTATATCGTGTGTTATAAATAGAACTGTCTTTTTTGACATGTTCTGCAATCTTTTAAAATCTTTTATTATATCTGTCTTGGTACGCAAATCCAAAAATTCAAATGGCTCATCCATAAGAAGGTATTTTGAAGGAAAAGCAAAAGCTCTTGCAATTCCCACTCTTCTTTTCATTCCACCACTTAATACATCTGGATATCTATCTGCATAATCTGAAAGCTTAACCATTTTCAGATACCCATCTATATATTTTTTCAAATCCTTTATTTTTCTGTTTTTTAATACATACTCAAGATTTTCATATACAGTTTTCCATGGAATTAGAGCATCGTCCTGAAATATATATGATATTCCAGAAGAGGTATCATTTACAAATTCGACTTCACCTTGATAATCATCTATAAAGCCACAAATTATCTGTAAAAGTGTAGTCTTGCCACAACCTGATTCTCCCAAGATTGCAGTGACCTTTCCCTCCTGAATATCCAAATCCAGTCCATCAAATACTCTATTTTCTCCATAACTTTTTTTAATATTTCTAAGTCTCATCTCTATCTCCAGCTAGTTATTTTTCCATTGAAAAAAAGTATGCTCTGCTCAATTACAAAGTTTAGAAGTATCACTATTATTACCCAGGCAAATATCTTAGAGCTTTCAAGATAGATTTTATTTAAAAGTATCTCTCCACCTATTGACATGCTCTCCTGAGATAGTACCTCACCAGCAATTATTACCTTAAATGTAAGTCCTACCAGAGAGTGAATACCTCCAGATATATGAAAATACACCCCTGGAATATAGATATCCTTTAGCATTCTGTACCTTGAAACTTTAAATATCTTAGACATCTTTACAAGATTTCTATCAATGCTTTCTATTCCAGAGACAATATGGTCATAGAGTATTGGAAAGAGTATCAGACTCCCTACTATTACAGGGACAATCTCAGCTCTGCTCCATATTAGTACCAATATTATCATAGCTATTGTAGGTACAGATTTTACAAAACTCACATATGGCAATATAAGTATCTTTATAATGCTGTATCTATATGAGAGCACTCCAAACAGTGTCCCTAAAATACCTGACACCAATATCACCATAATGAGTTTTCTCAGGGTTCCACCAATGATAGTTAGAAAATTTTCTCCAGTTACTATCAGCCCCAAAGCTTTTAATATCTCTTTTATATTTGGAAATAAAAATCTATTTCCTATAAGGTGAGCAACTATATTCCACACTGCTATAAAGAGCAGAAATGAAACCACCTTAGTTAAATATTGCGAATACCTCTTCATTTGGAAGTTTTCCTCCAATTACTTTGCTGTTTGTATCATATAAAATCTTAAAATAGTTATTATACTCATCTTTACAATCCTGAGCTTTTATAAATTTAAGATTAGCCTTTCCAAGAATTTCATCTAAAATAGATGTATCTATCATAATATTAAGATTATTTACATATTGAGCTTTTTTATCACTACTGCTATGTAAAAACTCTATACTTCCTTCTAAATCCTTAACAAATTTTTGAATAAGTTCAGGATTATTTTCAACTAACTCTTTTTTAGCTACAAGTGTAGACTGAGGGTATCCAAGTTTAGACCCTGTAAGAGCTTTCCACTCATCATTAAGATTTAAATTTATTTTTGTAGATTTATCCTTACTCATTATCTTACTTAGCATTGGTTCAGGTATAACAGCTATTTTAGCCTTTTTACCTAAATAGAATCCTGCAAGCTCATTTCCACTGCTCACATAATTTATTTTTACATCCTTATCTGGTGTAAGTCCGTTTTTTATAAGAATATTCTGAAGTATAATATCTGGAGTCAGACCTTTCCCAAATACATATAATTCACTGTTTTTAAGATCTTTTACACTTGATATATCTTCATGGCTTATTACATAAAATGATCCCCAACCAACAGTACCAAGTATCTCATAACCTAAACCTTTATTATAGAGCTGTGCTGCAAAGTTAGAAGGAACAATAGCTATATCTCCCTCTTTTTTTAACATATCTACTACTAGACCATCAGCATTTTTCTCTATTTTATAGTTTATATTTACACCATCTATCTTATGATCCTCATTTATAAGTTTTACCATACTTAAAGTAGGCAACCCAGCTGGTGTAAGTACCTGAATATCCTTACCAAAAAGATTAAATGCTAAACAGAATAAAAACACTGCAAAAATAAATTTTCTCTTCATAAGTCTACTCCTTATTTAATTTTTTCTAAAAACTCTTTTGTTTCTCCAAAATAATAAGTTCTATCTTTTTTCTTTAAGAACAATACTTTATTAGCATATTCACAGATATCCTTTATGTTATTTGAAATAAAAATAACTGTAAGTCCATCTTTATCACATAAATCTTTTACTGTCTGATAGAAATCCAGCTTATTTTTATTATCGATAGTTGATGTTGGGCTATCTATAAATATAAGTTTTGGATCAGTTATCAAAAGCTTTGCAAGATTTATTTTAAGTTGTTGACCTTTTGTAAGCTTAGTAATCTTTTTATCCTTTACATCGTTTAAATTAAGTTTCTTTAATAGTTTATCCACCTTTTTCCAATCATCAGCATTGAATGGCATTCCTTTTTTTTGCGGAAGATAAGATACTGCAACTACCTCTCTTGCAGTTCCCAAAAAATTCTCTTTTTGTTGTAGTAAGTTTTGCGGCATGTAGCTAACTTCATCTCTGCCGATATTATGATACTCAATATCTCCTGTAATACCTTTAGTTACAAGTCCAAGTATACTCTTTACAAGTGTAGTCTTTCCAGAACCAGGAACTCCTCCAATAGCTAGATAATCACCCTTTTCTACTGAAAAAGCTAAATCCTTAAGAATCTGACAATTCTTATATGACAAGTTATAATTTTCCACTGTTAAAATACTGTTACTCATCCAGCTACCTCCATTTTAATTTTATTTTACTCTAATATTATATCATGCTAAAAAAATTAAGTAAAATTAAAGAATCTAATAATTATCTTAGCTAATATTTCAACATCAAAATATTAAAATATAAATAAAGACAAAATAGAATACATACATAAAATAAAAACCATAATTATAGAAAGTTATCAGTACTTATATTGAGCTTCACATAATGAAAATAATACTTTTTATTCTACATATCTAATTTTTATCCATTTTAATTTATTAACATGACACATATCTACTTTATATTTTATCACATTTTCGATAAAAATACATTTTATTTTGAATAAAGAAAAAACTAATGTACCTCAAAAATTATAAAAATAGAATTCTCGGCATTAGAAATAGTTGCGTAATTTATGCAGCCAAACAGAATACTGAAAATTTGACTGTTTGAACGGAGTGAGTTTCAAATTTTCTTTCCGTAAGCAAGATAAATAGAAACTATTGATAGCTTAGAGAATTCTATTTCAACCAAACAAAGAAAGAGTGAAGGACATCCCTCACTCTTTTTATTATAGATTATTTATCTAAAATGAAAACTATTTATCTAATTCGTTCCATTTTGCTTGACCTTCTTCATAAAGGTCTCCACCGTAAATATCGTTTATAACGATTGCTGGGAAGTCTTCAACTTCAAGTCTTCTAAGTGCTTCTGCTCCTAAATCTTCATATGTAATTAATTCTGCTTTTTTGATAGATTTAGCAATTAATGCTGCAGTTCCACCAACAGCTGCGAAGTAAACTGCTTTTTCAGATAAGATAGCATCTTTAACTTCTTTAGATCTTGATCCTTTACCAATCATTCCTTTTAATCCTACTTTTAATAGAGCTGGTGCATAAGCATCCATTCTATAACTTGTAGTAGGTCCAGCACTACCTATAGGTCTTCCTGGTTTAGCAGGTGTAGGCCCAACGTAGAAGATTACTTGTCCTTTTACGTCGATTGGTAGATCTTTTCCTTCTTCTAATAATTTTACAAGTCTTGCGTGAGCCGCATCTCTTGCTGTATATATAACTCCAGTTATTTTAACTGAATCTCCAGCTTTTAATTTTTTTATATCTTCATCTTTTAAAGGTGTAGTAATATGATATTCCATGTCATTCCTCCTAAGGTTAAATTATTATTATAATTCTACTTCTTTATGTCTAGCAGCGTGACAGTTGATGTTAATTGCAACTGGTAAAGCAGCTATGTGACAAGGGTAAGTATTTACCTTAACAGCAAGTGCAGTAGTTCTTCCACCAAGTCCTAATGGACCTACACCAGTTTTGTTGATTAATCCTAATAATTCTTTTTCAAGGTCTGCTAATATTGGGTCAGCACTTGTATCGTTGATTGGTCTTAAAACTGCTTCTTTAGCTAATAATGCAGCTTTTTCGAAGTTTCCACCTATTCCAACTCCTACAATAATTGGAGGGCAAGGGTTTCCACCAGCATTTTTTATAGTTTCAACAACTAGTTTCTTAACTCCTTCTACTCCATCTGAAGGTTTTAACATTCTTAAAGCACTCATGTTTTCAGAACCTCCACCTTTTGGAGCTACAACTATTTTAACTTTATCTGAATTTGGTACTAATTTAGTGTGGATAATAGCAGGTGTATTATCTTTAGTGTTTACTCTATCTAAAGGGTGTCTAACTACAGATTTTCTTAAGTATCCTTTTTCGTAACCTCTTCTTACTCCTTCGTTGATTGCTTCGTAGATATCTCCGTTGATTTTAACATCTGTTCCAACTTCTAAGAATACTACTACGATTCCAGTGTCTTGACACATAGGAACTTCTTCTTTTGCAGCAATTCCATCGTTTTCGATGATTTGTCCAAGTATGTTTTTACCTACTTCAGACTCTTCTTTTTCGTATGCCTCTTTAATTTTGTTTAAAACGTCTTGACCGATAAAATAGTTTCCTTCTATACACATTCTTTCTACTTCATCAGTAACTTTTCTTAAATCTAGTTCTTTCATTGAAAACCACCTTTCCTTAAAGTTATTATTGAAAAGTCAATATTTATATACAATACCATCATACCACAAAATGTACTTTTTTTAAATAACTTGTACGATAGAAATTTACAATACTAAAATTATTAATCATATATTTCATATATATTTATTATATGAAAATAATATATGTAACCTTGATTAGATGCTCAGTTCTATATATTTAGATATAATTTTATAATCATTAACATTTATTTTATTATTAGTTAAATATTGTACAATAGCTTTTTCATATTTTTTTATCTGCTCTTCTCCATATCCACCAGTTTTATAATCTGCTATAAAAACTATACCTGGATTTCCATTGGCAGGTCTTTTCAGCATAAGTCTATCAAGTCTTAATATCTCAAGTTCATCTACCTCATTTTTATAATATACGGTGTATTCTCTATATACATAGTCCCACTCACTGCTAAATAGCTCACTGCACTTGGTATTTAACTTCTCAAGATTTTTTTTAGAAAAAATTTCATCTAACTCTTTTTTTCCAACTGTGGATACAAATCTTGAATAAGTAAGTAGTTTAGCCATCTCAATATTTTTTTCATCCCATTTATCAAGATTTTCCAGGAAAAAGTGAATAATATTTCCCTTAACCCTTCTATACTCTAATAGAAGGTCATGGTTTCTTATTTTCTCTCTTCCCTCATCATAGTTTTCCTCAACACTTATCTTATACTCTTTCCTGCTACCACAAAGGTCTATTGCTAAATCTTCCCTTATCTCCTCTTCTTTTTCCAGCTCTTCATCATTTTTAATAATCTCTCCAACTGGCTCAGGGATAATCAGAGTTAGGAGTTTTTCTTTTTCAACTGTATCCTGATTTTCTATAATTACAAAGAGATTTTTCTTAGGTCTTGTAAGTGCTACATAGAGGTTATTAATCTCTTCAAGGCTCTCTTTTTCTCTCTCTTCATCAAGATATGTAACCTCATCTATATTGTCTAAAATTGAATTAAACTTTCCATGTGTAATTAAGAAATCCACTGTGTTTTCAAATTTCTCATCTATTTTAAAGTAGGTTTTTATTCCACCACTTCCTCCTGGCTTTCTATTTTTAACAATATAGTAAAACACTGTATCAAATTCCAGCCCCTTGGATTTGTGAATTGTAAGAAGTGAGATTCCCTCACTTTTACTGCTCTCTTTTTTAAACTTTTTATCATTTGGATTTTCTTCAACTTCAGCTAAAAAATCACTGAAATATCTGTACTCTCTAATAAGCTTATAGAAAGTGAATATATCATTCTGGTCCTCTTTTTTATTAAAAGTTTCAAGTACTCCCAGTTTTTTTATCATCTCATATGCAAGACATCCAGTCTCTCCATTTTCCATTATATACATATGATATAACTCTTTTACAATACCCAAAACTTTTGCCTCTATTCCTATGTTGGCACCTTTTTCATCTGCAATCCACTTTTCTACCTCTTCCCGCCTTACTATCAGTTCTTTTAAGAGATTTGCTGACCCTACTACGATATCAGAACGGATAAACTCAAGAAATGCTAAATAATCCCCTTTAGCGAACCAACGAATAAGAGAGTATATAGGTCTTACACTTTCTGTATCAAATATATTGGTTTTAGATTCCAGTGTGTAAGATATCTCCCTTTCTCCCAGCTTATCTCCTATAAGTTTCAGAGTCTTTCCTGTTCTTGCAATTATCCCTACACCTTTATAGTTTCCATTGAAATTTTCAACTATCTTATCAATTAAGATATCCAGAGCCTCATTTTCTTCATCTCCAACTGCAACTTCAACATACCCTTTTTCATCTTTTTCTATATAGTTTACAGGCTCATACTCCCAGGGTCTGTTGTGAATATACTCTTCAGCTGATGAATTGGCAATTCCTGTAAAAGCTTTGTTTACATATTTAATGATATTTTCTCTACTTCTATAGCAGGTATCAAGTACCTCTTTTTTTCCATCTATAATCATTTCAAGGTTTTCAAATAATCTTTTTTCTCCACCTCTCCAACCATAGATACTCTGTTTTTCATCTCCAACACAGATTATATCTTCACTTTTATCAATTATGTTTTTAAGAATCTTCCACTGAAGAATACTTGTATCCTGAAACTCATCTATAAAAATAGAGGTTATCTTTCCATCTATAACATCGAAGAAGTCATCTGTAAGATTTCCATCTTCACCTACAAAGCCAAGCTCCCTGTCTCTTAGATACTTAAAGGTATAGTTACTTATATCTGTGTGGGTAAATCTCTTTTCTCTCATCTTTATCTCATCATAGATAGAATAAATAGTAGTAATAGCTTTAAGAAGTTTTTTCTCATAGGGAACTATCTTCTCATTAAACATCTTTTTAGCAAGATTTGACTTAAGCTCTGAATACTTATTCATCATCTTCTCTTTTATATCCTCTATATTCAATGCTTTAGTAGACCTTATCTTATTCCCATGCCATGGATCATTTTTTAGGAAAAGTTCATAATTTTCATAGATATATTCACTCTTATTATCAACTTCACAGAACTCCTGAAAAGCTGTTTTAAATATCTCATTTGGCTCTTTTTCTTTAAGTTCTGCTATTTCACACATAAGGTCATAGAAATCATCTACATAACCATCTATATCTCCATATGCAAAACTTTTCTCCCTATTTAGATATTTCTCTCCAATAACTATAAATTTCCATCTCTCACTTAGAACATTTGAAATAAGGGTTATGTATCTTCCCATATCCTTTTCACTGTTATCCTCTAAAAACTCTCTAAAAACTTCAAAGGAATCCTGACTTTCAAATAATCTCTGAAACGTCTTAAGAAGAATATCACGGTTTTCCTCATCATCTATAATCTCATATTTATAAAGTTTTAGGTATGGAGCTATTGCATTTCTAAAAAGCATATTTGTAAAGGCATCTATTGTATATATTTTAAGATTGTCCCGATTTTCTGAAATCTCCTGATAGATTTTCCTAATCTTTTTATCATCAAGTACAAAATCATTTCCATATATATTTTTAAGGTTAGTCTCTATCTCATTATGAATATCACGGTCATTGCATATTCCATATAGAAAACTTACTATTCTCTCCTTTATCTCACTTGTAGCTTTTTTAGTAAAAGTCATTACAAGAATCTCTCTGTAATCTATCCCTCTTAAAAGTGCTCCTATATATTCAAGAGATAGTCTATATGTCTTTCCAGTACCAGCACTGGCTTTTAAAATAAGTTTCTTACCCATTATCTCTCTCTCCTACATATTTTGGCATATTCACAACTACTGCATGTACTTTTCTTTTCAGCAGGAAGATAGTAATCTATATCGCTAAATTGCTCCAATACCTCTTCCATCTCACTCTTTGTCAGTTCAGGTTTTGTTATTTTTTTATACTCTCCTGACCACACATTGAAAAATGCCTTATCTGTTGAATTTTCATCTCCATAAAGGATGATACTGTAGTAATCTAACTGTCCATTACTGCTATTTCCTGTCTTATAGTCTATAATACTGTTACCTAGAGGTGTCTCAATAATAAGGTCTGCCCTTCCTGTAAGGTATATATCTATATGTCCTGAGTAATATGGATCCTCTTCATATCTTCCTCTTTCACTTTGAAATCTTGTAATTTTTGAATTTTCATACTTTTTATTAAGCATTTTAAAGAATTTAGATATATTTTCAGCAAGTATTGGTATAAGTATCTGATAAATATAGTTGTCCATATGCACCTGAATCTTTTCTCTTGAGAATTTAAACTCCTCTTTTAAAAGTGCCACAATATCATTTAAACTTACCTCTATCTTCCCAGTTCCAAGGACATTTTTCCACATTCCCTGTACTATTCTCTCCAATACCTTATGAACAATTATTCCAAGTATTCTGGGATCCAGATCCTTATCCTCAGCTTTCACTACATAGTCAAGTTCATGCATCTTGGAAAAATAGAATTTTAACTGACACTCTCTCATAATGTTCAAATCATATGCTCCTATTCTTATTTTTCCCTCATCAAAATCTCTTATCTCTTTTTTAAATATCTCATCTTCTGAAATCTTCTGAGCTATCCCTTCACCTGAAAATAGAGTTGCAATTATCTTTTCACTTTTTTCTATAGATACAGGTATCTCTTTTATCTCTAAACTATTTTTATTTATTATCTCTTCTAAAAATGGAGATATTCCAACTCCTCCATCTTCATCTTTTTGAGTAAATATAACTGTTTTCTCTCCATAGTTAACAGACTGGTAAAATCTATATTTTTCAATATCCCTTTTTTCTTCTCCACTTACTATTCCCATCTCTTTTTTTTGAGCTTCAGTAAATATAAGTGTATCTTTTAATCCCTTAGGCAGATTATCATCAGTTATATCAATAAAATAGTTAACCATGTCCTCTTTTATATCCACATACTTTATAAAGTCCAGAGGTTTAATAAGTGTTATCTCCTTATCATATTTTATATTTGATTTGATAACCAGATCCTTCATATACTGAATCAGAAGTCTATATAGCCCCTCTCCAGCCTTCTTACCAAAAATCTCCTCATTTCCAGAGTATATTGCCATCTTTTCATTAGCTTTAATAATTCCAAATATCTCTAAAAATTTCTCCAGGATATCCTTGTTATCAAACTCTTCCTCCAGGAATTTTTCCAGGTTTAAAACCTCTTTAAAATAGAGATATAGTGTTTCCACATCTTTAATTGTGCTGATCTCATCCAGGTCATATAATATGTTTTCAATTTTAGATGTCAAAACCCATGGAAAACTGTTCTCAGGAAATCTATTTACTATCTCCCTTGAAATATATTTAAATCCATCTTTTTGAAGGTTATTAATTATTATGAACTCCTCATTTGTTATCTCATAATAATCCTTAAATATCTTGCTTTCAAAAGCCTTTAGCAGGTCATTTAAAAGATAGGTCTTTCCAAGTTTTTCCTCTTTTCCCATAAGCATCTGAAGCTGAATATTTAAAAACTTAAAGAGCTTTGTATCATCCATAACAGGTCTTTTTGACGGTGCAAAATCATTTGGAAATACCCTGTAAAATATATTTTTTTCAACTGCTGGTGAGTATATATTTCCATTTTGAGCATCTCTCATCTCAATAAGTGAAATTGCCTCCTGAAGCTCATTTTTAAAGATATATACATCTATTTTCTTTTTATCTCCATCTATCTCTGGCACTGATACTTTTTTTAATTTCAGATTTTTCTCATCAAAATCCTCTTTTTTCATCTGAAGTACCAGACTTATATCCATACTCTTTTCTCCAAGTTCATAGATTATATCCCTATATAACTTTGGAAATTCTACTATATCAATAAATATCACTGTTTCAAAATTCTTAATCCATTCCTTGTTAAAATGCTCCATACTTTCCAGCCAGTCACTTGGAATATAGTTGTATCTTTTACACATTTCATCAAAAGAGATTTTTATCTTATGGAAATATTCAAGATATCTCTCCTGCCACTTATGAGGCTCTTTAATTGATGTGTTACAACTTAGATTGAGCTCTCTATAATATGCAAAAAAGTTATTTGCAAAATCAATAATGTCAAAATAAGATGTTATCTCCAGCTCTTTTCTCACATCTTCTGGAATGGATTTGAAAAAGGCTAAGATTCTCTTAGCCTCTTTTAAAACTATCTTGTCAGATAGAAATATTCTCTCTTTTAATTCATCAAAAGTCACAAGAACTGGGTTTTTAGAAAACAGCTTCCCTGCCACTTTTCTTGTGAAAATCTCTTTCATACGGTTATCTACAAAAACAAAAAGTATTTTATCTGAAGAAAAATACTTGTTATCTTCAAATAATTTATAAAATTTTTCATCATACCTAATATAACTAAAACTAACTCCCAAAATATCCTCCTATACTGTTACATAACTCCATTTTCCTTTTTTGAATACTACATAACATGCTATACTTCTAAATGCCAGGTCAATAGTCATAACAATCCATGCTCCAGCAAGTCCTGTATGCAGCTTATATAGGAAAAAGTAAGTTATTGGTATTCTTATAAGGTACATTCCTATTATTGTAATCCACAGTACTGCTCTTGTATCTCCAGCACCTCTTAAACATCCACTTAATACCATTGATACTGCCTGGAATGGCTGACATATTGATACAAGTCTTAAAGCAATTGTTGCCATATAAAGTATCTCAGCTTCCTTGGTAAACATCTTGGTAATTGTACCAGGAATTATAAAGAAGAGAAGACCAAATATTGACATAAGTGCTATTGCAAGATTTGTAGTAGCAACACCATCACGGTAAGCATCCTTTGCAGAGCCTCTACCTAGCTGCTGACCTACTAATGCAGTACCAGCAACAGCAAATCCAAATCCCATATTATAGGAGAATGCTTCTGCTGTAAGTGCAATTTTATGTGCTGTATAAGCCATTGTGCCTAAAGAGATAACCATCATTTCAAATATGAGCATACCTATTCTGAATACACCCTGTTCAACTGCAGCTGGTATACCTACTTTCAATATTCTTCTGGCCATTTTTTTATCTCTTATCTTAAGTGCACTGACAGGTATAGAGACCCAGAATCTGTCTGTAAAAAGTGTTATATATACAAAAAACAGTGTTACAATTCCACGAGATACAGTTGTAGCAAGTCCTGCTCCAAATACACCCCATCCAAATGTAAAAATCATAATATAGTTTAAAAATATATTTATAAATACATTTGCTATATTTGCCACCATTGGAATATTAGCTTTTGAAACTGACCTGTATGCAGCAAAGAATATAACATTAAAACATAGAAATGGCATTCCTAATAATACACTGTTATAATAATCCTTTGTAAGCTGCAGGTTCATATCATCAGCTCTTCCAACCAAGCCCAATATCTGATTGTTAAAAATAAATAAAAGCAGTGTTATCACAATGGAAATAGGTATTGCAAGCAATAGTGACTGTGACATTGCAAGCTGTCCCTCTTCCCTGTTATTGGAACCAAATGCCCTACTCACAAGTGCTGTAGTACCAATACTTACTGCAAAGAATATCGGCATCACTGCATTCATAGGAGCATTACCAATCCCCACGGAACTTATGGCCACAGGACCTAATCTACTTACCATTAGCATATCAAAAAATCCCAGTAAAGTTTGAGCAAATAAATCTGCTATTGCAGGTAATGCTATAGTCATTATTGCTGCAAAAACAACCTTGTTCCTCCTCCACACCCTCTTCAAATTCATATATCCACCACCATTAATATTATTTTATTTTAACCTTGATGAACCTCTGTATTGTTTACTTTATTTTTCTTTGTAACTAACAGCTGGTCAATCTTGAATCTATCAACATCTACAACTTCAAAACTATAATTTTCAAATTCAACTTTTGCAGCTTTTTTAGGTATTGTCTTAAGCATATACATCATAAAACCTGCAATTGTCTCATAAGTATCCTCTTCAGGGAACTTTTCAATATCATCTAAAACCTTTTTAACATCTTCAATAGGAGTAGAACCATCAATAAGCCAAGAGCCCTCTCCACGTGATATTATCTGCTCTTCCTGCTCCTGGTATACTATATCTCCCATCAGAGTATTAATAACGTCATTTAAGGTCACAAGCCCCACTACGAGACCATATTCATTTAGAACTATTGCAAAGTCATCTCTAACCTCATTAAATCTGTCTAAAGCCTCAGAAAGAGTAAGAGTATTAGGGATAACTAAAAGATTTCTATTATAGATATCCTTTATATCTGCAAGGCTATTTAATTCACCTTTAACTATACGAGGAAGGATATTTTTCGAACTCACATATCCAAGGATTGAGTCAATATCATTTTCACACACCAAAAACTTAGAATGTGGCTCTTCAGCTATTTTCTTTCTGATACTTTCCTCTCCCTCTGATACAGTCAGATATACAATATTGTCTCTAGTGGTCATAATGGAGGAAACCCATCTTGACTCAAGCTCAAAAATATTTTCAATTAAAGAGTGTTCTTTTTTCTGAACCACTCCAGCCTCAGCTCCAGCATCAACCATTGCAAATATATCGTCATAGGTTATGCTCTCCTCCCTTGTAAGAGGGATATTAAACATTTTAAAGATAAGATTTGCAATTCCATTGAATATAAATATCAAAGGTTTAGCTGCTTTAATAAGTATCATCATTGGTACCACCACTGTTACAGCTATTTTTTCAGGTGCAATCATAGCTACCCTTTTAGGTATCAAATCTGCAAATTGAATAAATAGTGCAGTAATCAGAATAAATGATGTCAAATTACCAATAAATACAGCTTTTGTCCCTAAAGTTGGAATAAAAGCATCTATAAAATCCACTACATACGGCCCAACAATATTATTTCCAATAATACCACCTAAGATTGAAACAGCGTTGATTCCTATCTGAACAGCTGTAAAAAAGTTTCCTGAATTTTCCTGAATCTTCATTACCTTAGTGGCATTTTTATTCCCCTCATCCTCTAAAATCTGAAGTTTTATATTTCTTGCAGAAGCGAGAGATATCTCACTTATTGACAGAAACATACTGATGCCAATTAAAATCACAATACAAAATATTTTTAGTATCAAACTCATAATAATTCTCCTTGTTTTATCTTGTAAATTTTGTAAAATCCCTTATAAAAAGAAGTTTTAATTATTTGTAGAAACTGTTTTTTTCTTCCCACCAAATCTATCTTAATTTCCTTATAAAAAGCGACTTTTCTAACTTGTTTATACTCCTTTAATTATAGCACACTTTTGTCTACTTTGCCTAGCTTTTAACAAGGTAAAATCACCAGTGAAAGAGTTTTTTCAAAGATTAATTTTTATTGACTTAAATCTACAAATAGTCTAAACTACTTTTATAGATAAAAATTTTAAAATTGGAGGAACAATGAGAAACACAAAAAATCAACTTTCATCACTTTTTTTCGTACTATTTATGGGATGTGGATATCCTTTAATTCGTTTTATAAGTTCAGTTTTTAATCCTGTAAATATTAACGCAATAATGTTTTTATCAGGGGGAACACTTTTCTTACTTATGAGTCTTATAAGATTCAGGGACCAATTCCCTATTCTTATATCAAATAAAAACATCATACCTAGATTGTTTATTTTGGCAGGTTGTACAGCTGCTAATATGTACTGCTTCGTAGCAGGTATGAGCCGTACTTCAGCTTTAGCTGGAAGTATATTTGGACTTTTAAGTATGCCTTTTTCAATACTTATGGCTGCAATATTCTATACAGATGAGAGAGAAAAAGTTAAACATTTTACTTTTATAGCTGGGTCTATTTTAGCAATCATAGGTTCACTTATATTTATCTTCAGTGGAAGCCATCACAGCAACCACAGCTCTGAATTTCTACTTGGAATCCTGCTTCTTGCTGGTACAGTTGTAGTACAGGCTATTCAGGCATTAGTTGTAAAAGGAACTACAAGAGAGGTTCACTCTGCAGTAATAAGCAGTACTACTTCACTTATTACTGGAGCATTTTATCTGATACTTTCAATTGTAACTGGTCATATAAGTGAGATATTAAATGCACCATTTAGTAAAATTGCAATGGTTTCAGGTACAGGAATGTATGCAAACTTTGTTGGAATGGTTTTAACTTTCTATATCATTCAAAAACAGGGAGTAGTTGTGTTAAGTGTACTTAAATTTTTAATTCCACCAGCTACTGCAATTATTGGATACCTTCTTTTGAAAGAAAATGTTTTACCTTTACAAATTGTTGGAGGTCTAGGAGTATTGGGAGGTTGTCTTCTTGCTTTGAGAAGTAATATCAACAAAAATTAAGTATAATTATACAAAATTTAGAAAAAGCTATTGACAAATGAAATAAAATGGTCTATCATTACATTTATCAAATCAATTAAAAAATATAAAAATTGAATAAAATTCGGATGAAGATATAGGGAGAGAGCAGAAATGCCACCGACGAAGTGAATCTTTCAGGTAAAAAGACCTATATTGGACGAGCCTCTGGAGAGACTCTTAGAGCACCGAAGGAGCAAACCCAAGCAATTGGACTAAACTCTCAGGTAAAAGGACAGAGGAATTATGCAGCAAATTTTCATATTAATTTTTAGTGTATAATTCTTTTTTAATAATTCCAGAAGGTATTTTTTGTACCTTCTTTTTTTATTCATTTTTTATTTACACAGGGAGGAATTATAATGGAACAGTTAGTAACAACAATTAACGATTTTTTATGGGGGAATTTTCTTATAGTACTTCTTTTAGGAACAGGGATTTACTTCACTTTCAAGCTTAATTTTATACAGATAAGAAAATTTTTCGAAGGGATAAAACTGGTTACTGGTTCAATAAATTTAAATGGAAAAGCTGCTGATAAAAATGGTATGTCTTCATTTCAGGCTCTTGCTACAGCTATTGCAGCACAAGTAGGAACAGGAAACCTTGCTGGAGCAGCTACTGCTATTGCATCTGGAGGACCTGGAGCAATATTCTGGATGTGGGTAAGTGCTTTCTTTGGAATGTCTACAGTTTATGTTGAAGCTATACTTGGACAGGTATTCAAACGTAGAGTAAATGGTCAAGTTACTGGAGGACCAGCATACTACATTGAAAAAGCAATAAAAAATAAAAAAATAGCTAAATTTTTAGCATGTTTCTTCTCAATTGCATGTATATCAGCTTTGGGACTTATGGGAAATGCAGTTCAAGCAAACTCAATTTCTACAGCTTTTAATAACGCCTTTGGAGTATCTCCTCTAATTGTTGGAGTAATTATAGCTATACTTTCTGGACTTGTATTCTTTGGTGGAATTAAAAGAATTGCATCTGTAACAGAAAAGATAGTTCCTGTTATGGCAGGATTATACATAGGAGCTTGTGTACTTATAATAGTTTTAAATCTTCCTCAAGTTGGACATGCTTTTGCGTCTATATTTGCTTCAGCTTTCAGTTCTAAAGCTGCATTTGGTGGAGTAATGGGTGTAAGTGTTAAACAGGCAATAAGATATGGAGTTGCAAGAGGACTTTTCTCTAACGAAGCTGGAATGGGTTCTACACCTCATGCTCATGCTGTTGCAAAAGTTGCTCACCCTGGACAACAAGGTATAGTTGCTGTTATCACAGTATTTATTGATACATTTGTTGTACTTACAGGTACTGCACTGGTTATCCTAAGTTCAGGAATCTCATTAAATGAAGGTGCAGGAATAATGATTACTCAAAATGCTTTCTCATCTACACTTGGAAGCATTGGATATGGATTTATAGCTATCTGCCTTTTCTTCTTTGCATTTTCTACTATCATTGGATGGTATTTCTTTGGAGAGGCAAATATCAGATATCTATTTAACAGTAACACATCAATAAATGTCTACAGAGTTTTAGTTATGGTTATGATTGTTATTGGATCTCTACTTAAAATCGAACTTGTGTGGCAACTTGCAGATATGTTCAATGGTATGATGGTACTTCCAAACCTTATAGCTGTACTAGCTCTTGGAAAATATGCTAGAACTTCTATGAAAGAGTATGAAGGATATTCAAATCTTTGTGCAATCTAAAACTCTCTAATCTAATATAGTAAAAAACACCCAAATCAATAAAAACAAAAGCTACCAGACTCTGTAATATTTACAGGTTCTGGTAGCTTTTTTATAATAAAAAAACTCTGAAAAAAATTCAGAGTTTAAAATTCAATTTATGGTGCTCCAGAGTGGAATTGAACCACCTACCTCTTGCTTACCATGCAAGCGCTCTGCCATCTGAGCTACTAGAGCAATGCTTGAATTATATCACATAAGATGGTATATTTCAACCAATCATTTCCTTTCTATGGTAATCTGAGAGTTTTCCACTGGAACATAATGTTTATTATGTACAATTGGCATATCTTTATTTACATAGATAACCTCTTCTAATAAAAAGCTTTTCTTTCCATTTACAAGAGGATACTTTGATGATACAAAGTTTCCTGCCTGAGAGTAAGAGAACTTTATATGAGAGTGATTTGGTTTTTTATAGACACTCTCCTCTAAAAATTTTAATAAAGTCTCTTTCTTAGATAGGTCTATATTGTTAGCTGTCACTGTTTCAATTGGGATTATTGAAAGAGTATAGGCTAAAGTCTTTTTATTTTTCTTGTACCATCTATCTACAAAAATCACTGCAGCTGGTTTTACATGCAGTACCTTATTTGTATAATCAGATGGTGGAACTATTTTAAATTCCAAATCCACACTGTCTATCTCCTCTATTAAACTTGCATGTATTGGATTTTGCAACACCTCAAGTCCTCTTTTTACCTCTTTGGAATTTTTAATTAAAAAGTTTCCCTTTCCATGTACATTTTTTATTATTCCATCTTCTCTTAATAATGCAATTGCCTGTCTAAGAGTCATTCTGCTGACTCCCATCATCTGAGCAAGTATTGGTTCTGAAGGTAATTTTTCCTCATTATCAAAATGCCCATCATTTATCATTTTAAAGAGTTTATCATATATTGCCACGCACTTTGGCACTTTCTTTTTACCCTCTATCCACACTTTTAAGTCTTCCATACTAATTTCCTTTCGTTACCTTTGTTTCTTTTACTTCTTTATTTTTGTTTCTTTGTTTTCTTCTTCCCATATACTACTGTATCATATTTTTTCAAAAAATCCTTCTTTATTTCTAAAAATTCCTCAATATCATTTAAAAATTGGAAGAAAATAGCTCTACTTTCAAACTCTACACGGCTTTGTGGAAGTGGCATATTTCCAAATTTTTCTCTCACTGCCACAAGTTCTTTTAATACATTTTCATGCTCATCATCTTTTCCAATAGTATTTGCAACATGTCTTGCAAAATCAGCTACTAAATGTGCATGTTCACTACTTATATAGAATCTATAAAAATGCCCTCTCATCCTCACTAATACCTTATACTGACTTCTCTTCATATTTGCCATATCCAGTTCATATGTAGAAGAGTTAAAAAGGTCATTATTGTACTCTTTAAAGGCAAGATTTCTATAGAGGTCTACATTTCCCTTAAGCTTATTAAAAACTGTCTCTTCATCTATAAATATAGCCCCAGTTATTAGTACCTCTCCAAAATAGTTAAATATTCTTTTCATCCCTTCATCAATTTCCATTTGCACTTTTACTATATCCTCTTTTACATATGGCATATACATATTTAGTACCAGTGCAACAACAGTACCTAAAAGCAGAATCTTAAACTCATTAGCTACACTATCAAGGGATACATCTTTTATAACAAGCATATGGGTCACAAGTACAACAGTTGCTAAAAATCCCTGAAACAGATTAAATTGAATACATATAGGCATAAAAATCAGAACAAAGATTCCAAATACCAAAGGGCTGAACCCAATAGTATTAAAAAGTAATACTGCTATACATAGTCCAACTAAAGAAGCAACAAATCTTTCTATAGCTACTTTTATTGATTCTTTTTTTGTCCCTTGTATAGTGATAATAGTGATTATTCCAGCAGTTACTCCAAAGTTAATATCCAGTAAATCTGCCAGATAAATTGAAATAGCAGTACCTAGAGCTGTCTTTATTATCTTATGGTCAAAATACTTCATCTTTCGCCTCCTTACCTACATTATAATATATATTTTACTATTTGTCATAAATTAAATTTTGTGATAAAATAAGAAGTCACAAAATTTTTGAAAGGAGTTGAAAATGGGAATAAGATACAATAAAATAACAGATAAACATTCTCGTGAAATAGTACTTTTAAAAAGCTTTCCATGCAGATATGGTAAGTGCAGTTTTTGTAACTATATTGAGGATAACTCTATAAATGAAGAAGAGATAGATAAGACTAATTTTCCAGTTTTAGATATGGTAACTGGTGAATATGGTGTTTTAGAAGTTATAAATTCAGGGTCAGTCTTTGAGCTTACACCTGGTACATTAAACAAAATAAAAGAGGTTGTTACCAAAAAGAATATAAAGGTACTTTTCTTTGAAATATATTATGGATATCATAAAAGATTACAGGAGATAAGAGATTTCTTTCCAGGTGTTGAAGTAAGATTTAGAATGGGCCTTGAAACTTTTGATAATGAATATAGAAAAGAAGGGTATAATAAAAACTTCACTTTAACTGAAGAAGACCTTTTAGATTTAGGTAAAAAGCTTTACTCTGTATGTCTTTTAGTATGTACAAAGGGGCAGACTAAAGAGATGATTGCAAAAGATATTGAGCTTGGACTTAAATATTTTACAAATATTACAATAAATATATTTATTGACAATGGAACAGTTGTAAAAAGAGATGAAGAGCTTGTTAAATGGTTTGTAAAGGAGTATGCTCATCTTCAAAATGATGACAGAGTTGAATTATTAATAGACAATAAAGATTTAGGAGTATTTGAACAATGATAAGACTTAACAACGAAATTTTATGGTTTTTTATGCTGGTAGTGAACTTTTCTCTTATAATATTTGCTTATAAGAAATTTGGAAAAATCGGTTTATATATATGGATTCCAGTATCTACAATAATAGCTAATATCCAGGTAGTACTACTTGTTGACCTATTTGGATTTGGAACTACCTTAGGAAATATCCTCTATGCTGGTGGATTTTTAGTTACTGATATATTAGCTGAAAACTATGGTAGAAAACATGCTCAGAAAGCTGTTTATATTGGATTTTTCTCACTTATTGCACTGACTGCTATAATGCAGATTGCTGTATCTTTTACACCAACAAATGTGGAAGAGGCAATAATTCTATTTGACGGTGTAAAAAGAATGTTTGATTTTATGCCAAGAATTGCAATAGCATCTCTTGTAGCATATCTTGTGTCTCAATCACATGATATCTGGGCATATGAATTCTGGAAAAAGAAGTATACAGCACCAAAATATATATGGATAAGAAACAATGCAAGTACTATGGTAAGTCAGATTATAGACAATGCAATATTTACAATGATAGCATTTTACGGAGTTTACCCAAAAGAGGTATTAATTGAGATATTTTTAACTACATATCTTATGAAATTCTTAGTTGCTGTATGTGATACACCATTTGTATATATGGCACATTACCTGAAAAAGAAAAATATGATAGAAGAGATAGACTAAAAAAAGGGAGCTGTTGCAAATTGCAACAACTCCTTTTTTTATTTAATCTCTCTCTCTATTCTGGGACTCAAAATAGATAGTAATTGGTAGATTGGCATATCATTGTGCTGAGTTGAATAAGGTACATTATAGTATAATTGTACTTTATCTCCCTCTTTTACCCTTGAATCTACTTTTAAAAAAGTATTATCCATTGTAACCTGTAAAATTTTATATTCTTTATTTCCAATAAGGCATGTACTTCCCTCATTGCTCTTTAAAAATCCATCTCCATACCCTATTTTTATCTTTCCAATATATTTTACCTCATCATCTATCTCATCTTTTCTTAGGCGATATGCTATATATTTACTGTCCTCAAGATCTTTTACACCTGCTATCTGTGTTTCTAAAGAAAAAACCTGTCTATAGTTTCTTTCATAAAATCCATCATTATGAAGTCCATATACACCCATTCCTGATCTTACATGTGTTACATAGTCACACCCATAAGAGAGTGTTGCTGGTGTATTTTGCAGATGTATCATCTCAAATCTATCTTTTCCTAATTTTTCAACTACTTTATTAAATTTCTCAATATATTCAAATCCATCATCATACTCTACAGTAAACAGATGAGAGTATAACCCTCTGAATTTACCTTTTTCATTATCTATTATCTCTTTTAATTTATCTACTTCAGATACAAATATTCCATTTCTTCCAAAACCTAAGTCAATTTTTATCTGAATTCTATCTGGGGATATTCCATAGGCAAGAATCTCTTTTAGCTCATCTAAGGTATTTGCTGTAATATCCAGTTGAGGCTTATCTTTAACAAGATCCAAATTCCCGATGCTCTCAAATACCAGAACTCTTACATCTTCGTAGCCCATTTTCCGTATTCTCTCTCCCTCTAAATACCTGGCCACTGCAAATTCTCTCTGTCCATACTCATATAAAAGTCCTACTATCTCATCCATACCATGTCCATAGGCATTTGCCTTAACAATTGGCAGTATCTTTTTCCCTTTAGATCTTCTCTTTAAAAAATCCATATTGTGAAAAAGATTCTCTCTATCAAGTATTATCTTCGTTGCATTTACTACCATTAAATCACCCCTTCAGTTTAATAATAACAAACACTACCATATTTCATTATAACGCACTAGAGCTTTTTAATCTATCCTATTTAGGTCTAATCAAATACTAATAAAAAAAAGCACGTAACAACTCTCAAATTGAGAATAACTACGTGCTCTTATAAAAAATCTATTTTATAACTCTCTCTATTCTGGGACTCAAAATAGTAAGAAGCTGATATATTGCCATGTTATTATGTTTAGTGACCTCAGTAACATTGTGATAAAGTATAACTCTATCTCCCTCTTTTACCCTTGAATCCACCTCTATAAAGGTATTATCCATAGTAACCTGAACTATAGTGTACTCTTTATTTCCAATAAGGCATGTGCTTCCCTCATTGCTCTTTAAAAATCCATCTGCATATCCAACCTTAATCTTACCTATATATTTGGCATTTTCTCCATATCCACCTTTTTTTAGGGAATATGCTATATATTTACTATTTTCCAAATCTCTTACTCCAGCTATCTGAGTTTCCAAAGAGAAGACCTGTTTTAGATTTCTTTCACAATATCCCTCATCCTGAAGCCCATATACTGCCATTCCCACTCTTACGTGAGTTACATTTTCACAGTCATAGGTAATAGTAGCTGTACTGTTTTGCAGATGTATCATCTCAAATCTATCTTTACCTAGTTTATCTATCACTTCATTAAATCTATCTATATAGTAAAGTCCATCTTCATAATCCACAGCAAAAAGATGTGAGTATAGGCCTCTAAATTTTAGATCTCTGCTCTCTATAATCTCCTTTACCTTATCTACTTCAGATAGATATATTCCATTTCTTCCAAAACCAAAATCTATCTTTACCTGAATTCTCTCAGTTGGTATACCATATTCCAGAGCAGATTTAAACTCATCTAAAGTATTTACAGATATATCAATCTGAGGCTCATCTATTATCATAGAGTAATCTCCTATGCTTTCAAAAACAAGAATTCTTATATCTTTAAGTCCCATCTTAAGTATTCTTTCAGCCTCTATAAAACGTGCCACTGCAAACTCTCTCTGCCCATACTCATATAGAAGACCAACTATCTCCTCTGTTCCATGTCCATAGGCATTAGCTTTAACTACAGGAAGTATTTTTTTCCCTTTGCTCTCTTTTAGATAATCCATATTGTGATACAGATTATTTTTATCCAGTAAAAGTTTTGTTGTATTTGCTATCATCTATCTTTCTCCTTTATCTTATTCTTTCAATTAATAACTAACAATATAGTACTAATTATATAAAAAAATTCTCTCAAAGTCTACAAAACTTTGAGAGAATACTCTATATAAATACCCATAACCCATTTTAAACTATTTTTAAATACCTGTCATTTTCTTCAAATCATTACAGATAAATTGTGCTTTTGAACCAAATATTGCTTGTACTCCATGAGCTCCTACCTTTAATACTCCTGAAGCTCCAAGTTGTTTAAGCTGGTCATCTTTTACAATCTTAGCATCTTTTACTTCTACTCTAAGTCTTGTAATACATGAATCTAGTGATAATAAGTTGTCTTTTCCTCCTAATGCTTCTAGCACACCCACTGCTAAAGCATCTCCAGATACAGCTTCTTTCTTATCATCAGTAGTATTAGCTGGTGCATCATCTCTTCCAGGTGTCTTTAGATTGAATTTTCTAATTGCAAATCTGAAAAGACAGTAATATACAATTGCAAAACAGATTCCAACTACTATTACCATATACCATCTTGTCTGGAATCCATTAGTTCCTGGTAATACACCAAATACTATATAATCAACTAATCCACCTGAAAATGTAAGTCCCACTCTTACACTTAATAGGTTCATTATCATAAATGATAGACCTGCAAGTAAACAGTGAATTCCATATAATACTGGAGCAACAAATAGGAATGAGAATTCCAATGGCTCTGTAATTCCTGTTAAGAATGAAGTTAATGCTGCTGAGAATAGGATACCACCTACTAATTTCTTTCTCTCAGGTTTTGCTTCATGATACATAGCAAGTGCTGCTGCTGGAAGTCCAAACATCATAAATACAAATTTACCAGTTAGGAATTTCCCTGCTCCCTGATATGTAGCTGAACTGAAGTTTGTAATTCCATCTCTTAACATTGCAAACCATATTGTCTGGTCTCCTTGAACTACCTGACCAGCTTTAGTTGTATACTCTCCAAACTGATACCAGAATGGTGCATAGAAGATATGATGAAGTCCAAATGGAATCAATGATCTTTCTATAACTCCAAATACAAATGTAGATATATTTGTATTAACTTCATTTGCTAAGAATGATAATTTTCCAAGTCCGATTTGGATTGGTTGCCATATTGTTGGCATTGCAAGTCCAATTAAGAATGCTGCTACTGCAGTTACAATTGGAACAAGTCTTTTTCCAGCAAAGAAACCTAAAAATGCTGGTAGTTCTGTCTTGTAGAACTTTTTATAACATATAGCTGCGATTATCCCTGCTAACAGACCCCCAAATACCCCAGTCTGTAATGTAGGAATACCTAAAACAGTTGTGAATGCAAGATTTCCACTAGCTACACCAGCAGCTGCATCTGAAACTATACCCATTGTTGTGTTCATGATAAGTAGTGCTACTACTGCAGCTAAACCTGCTATACCATCTCCACCAACTAGTCCAATTGCCGCTCCTATTGCGAACAGTAAAGGAAGATTTGTAAATATTACCTGTCCTGCCTGCTCCATCAATTGAAAGTGTAACTTATTCCCAAAAGCTAGAAATAATCCTGCTGCTGGAAGAATAGCAACTGGAGTCATTAAAGCTTTACCAATTTTCTGAACTTCTGCAAATACTTTCATAATACCCTCCATTTATTAATATTACATACTAACTATACATTAACTTCTAAAAAAAGTCAATATTTTTTTATTATAATTGAGCCTTTTTTAAATTAAATTTGCTTTTTTTTTATTAATATTGTATTATTTTATTATAGTAAATTCAGATAATTAAGGAGTTTATAACTTTTATGGATAAAGAAATTGAAATTTATCGTTTCAAAATAATTGAGCCTTTTTTGAAAAAAGAAAAAAAGCTTAAAGAGATTGAAAAGGAGCAAAATATCTCCTATGCAACTCTTAAAAGATGGGTTCAGGCATATAAAAAGAATGGGATGTTAGGACTTGAGAAAAAAACTCGTGAAGATAAGGATTCTTTCCGTAATGTAGATGATACCCACCTGAAAAAGATAGAAAAGCTTTGCTCAGAAACTACTGAAACAAATATCACCAAACTATACAGACACTATAAGAAAAAAATTACTAAAGATCTATCAATAAGCTATGCAACATTTTATAGAATTGTTAATAATATAGATGCCTTTTTTAATAAGGATACTATTATGTATTTAGATAAGATTAAAAAAGAACACCAATGCTATATTCTATTGGATATTCCTCTCTATATATTTGCAAACAGAGAGGATAAAAAAGATATTATTCCACAACTTCTTATAATTTTAGATGTTGCATCATTAAAACCTATACATTTCATGATAAACAGTGATGTTGCAAGTCTCAATGTTATCTTAAACTTTATAAGAGAGACTCTTATTAAAACAGCTATTCTCACAGGAAAAAAACTCTTCCCTGAGGATATTTTAGTAGCATCACAGGAGATAAGCAATAAACAGCTTTTAAAAGAGATATATCAGGAGACTGGAATAAGAATCTATGAACACTACACTGAAAATAGTGAAATTGCTAAATTTGTTGAGTTTATAAAAGCTGATATTCAATCTTTTTATGATGAAAATAATAAGAATATCTCTATAGATGAATTGTCAGGTTTTTTAAGCAGCTATCTCTATATTCAGGAGAAAGACTATGCCTTTTCTCCAAATATTAAACTTCTTGAAAACAGTAAGTTCTTAAGAAAACTTGATATACTTCTTCAAAGTGCTACTAGAAAAATTAATGATTCTAAGGTAAGACTTAGAAATCTTCAATATACAAATGAATATTTTTCAGGTATGAATGGTCAGAGTGTCACTATAAAATATCCTGTTATAGATGATAGAATTATCTATATTTTTCATAAAGACAGGTACCTTTTTCCAGCATACCTATTAAAATAAAAAGGCTGTTGCATCTCTAAAATTATAAAAATATAATTTTCCATATTAGAAATGCAGCAGCCACTTTTCTAGAATCCTATTCCGTAAGATATTCCTTTGCTCTTACTCTTTGTTGTTGTTTTAGTAACAGTGTGCGTACTTACACTTCCGTCATCTAATACTGTAGTAGATGTGTTTTTATCCATATTACTACTACTCTTTGTTTTTACTTTGCTCTCTCCTACTGATACTCCGTGATTATTATACAGAGCTGTAGCTATTATTGAGTCTAAAATCAATGCCCCAGTTGAATATTGACTATCTCTATTATTAGTATTGTTATTAGTATTAGTACAACCTATCAACATAAAAACTGTGATAATAAAAAATACTATTTTTTTCATTAAATCTCCTTTGTTAATTTTGTTGATAAATTATACCTATTTCACTCTACTTTGTCAATTATTTTTTACACTTTCTTCACTCTTTTTTGCTCTGTTATCAATAATCTCTTTAACATTGCCGTTTTCCATTACCACAATTCTATCAGATATCTTATTTACAAAATCAAGTTCGTGGCTTACTATTACCATAGTCATATCACTGTTGTCTTTCAGATGCTGAATTACATTTTGAACCTCTTTTACCATCTCTGGGTCAAGTGCTGATGTAGGTTCATCAAATAGCATAACTTCAGGGTTTCTTGCCATTGCTCTGGCTATAGCAACTCTCTGTTTTTGTCCACCTGACAGTGCCTTTGGATAGAAATCTGCTCTATCTGCAAGTCCAACTCTATCTAAAAGCTTCATCCCAATCTTTCTGGCATCTTCCTTTTTCATCTTATCTACCACAACAAGTGATTCCATAATATTTTGAATAGCAGTCATATGAGGGAAAAGATTAAATGATTGAAATACCATTCCCATTTTTTTCAATTCAGGTGTATCAATACTTCCACCATCTATCTCTTCAAGTCCAATTATGCATCTTAGAAGTGTTGATTTTCCACCACCAGAAGCTCCTATAATTGATACTACTTCTCCTTTGTTTATTGTAAGATTTACTCCATTTAAAATATTATCTGTACCATTGTATTTTTTATACACATCTGAAATTTTGATTATCATTATATCATCACCTTTTTCTCTAATTTTTTACAAATAAGAACTACCACAGTTGAAATAATTAGATATATCACTGCACAGATTATAAATGGAGTGATAGAAAAGTCTCTAGTTACTATTTCTCTTGAGTTTCTTAATATTTCTGCCATTCCTATTGCTGATATTAAAGAAGTATCTTTGATTAAAGATATTGCTTCATTAGTAAGAGGTGGCAATGCTGTAATAAGTGCTTGTGGAATTATTATTCTTATCATTGTTTGTGGATAATTCATTCCTAAAACCTTAGCTGCCTCATACTGCCCATCATCTATTCCAAGGATACTTCCTCTAAAAATCTCACAGAAATAAGCTGTATAGTTTACTATAAAAGTTAAAGATGCTGCAGTAAAAGGAGATAAAGTAATCCCAATTACAGGTAATCCATAGTATACAAAGAATAGTTGCAGTAAAAGAGGAGTTCCTCTAAATATCCATGTATACACCTGAATAGCATTGTTTAATATACTATTTTTTGATATTCTTCCTAGTGATAATAAAACTCCAAGGGGAAGAGAAAAAATCATAGTAGCTATATATAGCTTTATTGTAAGTCCTAATCCCTGTAATATAAATAAAATATTTTCTTCCATTTTTATCTCCTTTTTTTATTATAAGTTATTATTTGCCTAGCCATTTATTTTTTAAAGTGTCAAATGTTCCATCAGCTTTCATTGCATTTAGCTGTTTATTAATCTCATCTGTTAAAGCTTTATCATTTTTTCTAAGTGCTACTGCAAACTCTTCATTAGCAAGTTGTTCTACAGAGTAGTTTAAAGTTGATTTCTTTTTGTTGTAGTATTTTCCTGATACTTCATCCATTACTACTGCATCAAGTCTACCAGCTTCAAGGTCCATAAGTGCTTCAACATTTGTAGCATATTTTTTAACATCCTTAATCTCTTTTCTAATAGCACTTTTATCCACTGCTAATGCTCCAGAACTTCCAAGTTGAACTCCTACAACTTTACCAGCTAAATCTTTTATGCTATAAGTTCCTTCATCTTTTCTTGTAAAGATTATTTGGTTATTTGCAAGGTAAGGTTCTGAAAATAGTACCTGTTTTGCTCTTGCTGGAGTTACTGTCATACCATTCCATACCATATCTATATTTTTACTTCTAAGATCAAATACTATTCCATCCCATTCACATGGTTTGAATCTTGCTTCAACACCCATTCTCTTAGCTACCTCTTTAGCAAGATCAATGTCAAATCCAACAAGTTCCCCATTTTCATCTCTATATCCCATAGGTGCAAATGTAGCATCAAGTCCAACTATGAAATATCCTTTATCCTGTACATCTTTTAATGAGTTATCTGCTCCAAAAGCTGAAGTTACTAGAATTCCAAATAACATTGTGATGAATACTAAAATCTTTTTCATTTTTCTCTCTCCTTTTTTATTTTATCACTATTTTAAGAATAAAAAAAGCCATCTGTTTTTATCCAGATGGCTTACAAATTTATGAAACTTTTTTGATTTACCATCATAGACACGACTCTTAATTTGTGCACTAGAACAAGAGTCTGCATCTATGATAAATATCATAACAACAAACTCTTTTACCTATGATGGTGATGATGAATTGTTTTCTTGTTAATTGATAAATCTAAAAACTGTTCCATAATTATCTCCTCTTTAAATATTGTGTTTATATCATACAATAATTTTTTTTAAATGTCAATTATTTTATCTGAAATGGATTTCTCCATTTTCTAGAGAATCAACAATTGCAAGAGATTCAACTCTTAATCCATTTTCTTTTAAAATCTCTTCACCTTTTTGGAATCCTTTAGTAATAGCAATTCCTGCTCCTACTACAGTTCCTCCAGCTGTTTCTACTATTTTTTTTAGTCCCATAACTGCATTTCCCATAGCTAAGAAATCATCAACTATAAGGATTCTGTCTTCTGGTCCTAAAAATTCTTTTCCAATACAAATTGTATACTCTTTCTTCTTAGTGAAAGAAACTACTTTAGTAGTATAAAAATCGTCCATTGTAGATGGTACTTTTTTCTTTGCGAATACTAAAGGTACATTTAGTGCATAAGCAACTGCAAGTCCTATAGCTATTCCTGAAGCTTCAATTGTTAAGATTTTGTTGATTTTTTCTCCTTCAAATCTTTTCTTGAACTCTTTACCAATTTCCATCATAAGATTTGGATCTATCTGATGATTCAAAAAGCTATCTACTTTTAAAACTTTTGAATTTATACTCTTACCATTATTTAATATGTAGTCTTTTAATAACTTCATTAAAATTAAGCCTCCATGTTTAACAAAATGATTCAATGATATTTATATATTATATCATAAAATCCACTTATTTTAAATACATTTTTCTAAATATTTTTTCACTTGTCATTGGAAGACTTCTCATTCTTACATTTGCAGCATTATATATAGCATCTGCAATAGCTGGAGATGCAGTATTTATAACAACCTCTCCAATTGATTTTGCTCCAAATGGTCCTGTTGGCTCATTTGAATAACTGAAAACTACATCAATATTTGTTCCAATATCCTCTCTTGATGGAATCTTATATTGCATAAGAGAATCCTGCAACATCTTTCCTCTCTCATCAAAAGTTATCTCTTCAGTAAGTGCAAGACCTATACCCTGAGCTATTCCACCTTCTACCTGAACTCTTGCAAGAGCCGGGTTAATTGGAAGACCACAGTCTACAACTGATAGGAAATCAATTACCTTAGTTTCCCCAGTTAATTTGTCCACTTCTACCTCTACAAAACTTGCAATAAATGGAGGTGGTGATGTTTCTCCTCCCCAAGTTCCAGTAGTAGTAATCTGATTTTTAGCCTCAAAAGATACTGCTCTCTCTCCAATATCTCTTAAAGTCAATCTGTTTCCATCTTTATCTTCTACATACTCTCCAAAGTACTCAATCTCTTCAACTGGCTTCTTCATAAGTTGTGCAGCCATTTTTATAATCTCATCTTTCATCTTTTTAGCTGCAATTATTACTGCATTACCTGTTACATATGTTCCACTTGATGCATAAGCACCTGGATCATATGGAGATATATCTGTATCAGCAGTATGAACTATTATCTTATCCATTGGTACATCTAAAATCTCTGCTGCTATCTGAGTATGAACTGTATCACAACCCTGTCCCATATCTGTTACTCCTAAAAGAAGTGAAAAATCTCCACTGTCATGGAACTTAATAGTTGCAGAACCAGTATCCAATCCAGCTATACCAGATCCCTGCATTGTAACAGCCATACCTTTAGCTCTCACTTTACCATTTCCAAGGTCTATATTTTTTCTTGTATCCCAACCAAATTTTTCTTTACCAATCTGGATACATCTTTTTATATCTCCACTTACAGTGCTAGACTGGTCTACGAGATTTTTCATTCTTATCTCTGTTGGGTCAATTCCTAATTTATGTGCAAGTTCATTTACAGCTGATTCTACAGCAAATGTTCCCTGTGTAGCTCCGTATCCTCTAAATGCTGCTCCAACTGTTGTATTTGAATATACGATATTGGCCTTACATCTCATTGGTACCTTTGCATATAGCGGGAATGTTTTATATACAACAAGTGCTGTAACTGTTGGAGCATGTTCTCCATAAGCACCTGTATTAGATAGTACATCTATATCTATGGCCTTTATATTTCCCTCTCTGTCTGAACCTATTTTTACTTTTAATCTCATAGCATGACGTGTATTTGAACATGCCTGAGTCTCTTTTCTTGTATAGACTATTTTAGATGGTTTACCAGTTTTTAATGTAACAAAAGCTGGATAGATTTCACAAACAGATGTCTGTTTTCCTCCAAATCCACCACCTAATTTTGGTTTTACCACTCTTATTTTGCTGCTTGGATACTCAAGTGCTCTTGCTAAATGACGTCTTACATGGAATGGTATCTGTGTTGAAGAGATAACATTTAATCTTCCATACACGTCAAAATAGCATGCAGTTCTGTAAGTTTCCATCATTGCATGAATCTGAGGCTGTGTATAGTATGTATTTTCAATAATTACATCACTATTTTTAAATCCCTCATCTACATCTCCCTTTACCTCTAAATATGAAGATGAAAGGTTCCTTTTATTGTCATATCCAATATCATAATTTGTCTGAGCTTTCTCTTTATGAATTATAACATTTGAATCTAAAGCTTTTTCATAGTCAACAACTGCTTCTAATACTTCATATTCAACTTTAATAAGTTTCATTGCCTTTTCAGCAGTTTTTTCATCTACTGCAGCAACTATTGCTACAGGGTCTCCAACATATCTCACATACTCATCTAAGATCTTTCTATCATATGGAGATGGTTCTGGATAAGATTGCCCAGCCAGTGTAAACATAGTTTGTGGCACATCTTTATATGTATAAATTGCCTCTACTCCAGGTACTTTTTCTGCAATAGAGGTATTGATAGTTTTTATTCTTGCATAGGCATGTGGAGATCTTAGAAGTTTTACAATAAGAAATTCCTGATTAGCAACAAGATCATCAGTATAAAAAGGTTTTCCAGTAATAAGACCTATGCTGTCAACTTTTTTAATCTCTTTATTTACAATCTTCATCTTTCTTCACAGCCTCCATATATTTTTTTATTCCTCTTAGCTGAGAAACATACCCACTGCATCTGCAAAGATTTCCATTTAAATAATGTAAAATCTCCTCATCACTTGGGTTTTCATACTCTTTCATCATAGCAAGAACTGTAAGAGTAAATCCTGGTGCACAAAATCCACACTGTTCAGCTCCTTCTGCTGCCATAAATTCAGCAAATCTCTTTGCCTCTTCCTGACACCCCTCTATTGTTGTGATTTTCTTACTCTGTGCTCTAACAGCAAGTGTACTACATGAAAGTACAGGCTTATCCTCTACTAAAACTGTGCAAAGTCCACAAGAACCTGTATCACAACCTCTTTTTACACTGAGATATCCCAATTTTCTAAGTACATCAAGAAGATACTCATCTGGAGAGATTATAGTTTCTCTAACTCTCCCATTTACATTTAATGTCAAAAGCATTATAATACCTCCTTGATTGCTCTATTTACCAGTACCTTTGATACTGCTTCTCTATACTCTTTACTTCCTCTCATATTACCACCATAAGTAACATCATCTGTAATATGATTGCAAGCCTCATCTATTATCTCATCATTTAATTGTGGAGCCTGGTTTAATATCTCCATAGTTTTAAGTGCCAGAGTTGCCTTTCCAGGTCTTACTCCTATTGCCACTCTTATTCCATTTTCATCTTTAGTAACACAGCAGTTTGTAATAGCATAATCTGTCTTACTCTTTCTTATACTTTGAAAACTTCCCTTACCATTTAGATTTCTTATTTTTAATTCTACAAGTATATCTCTTCTCAGTCCTTTTTCATTTAAATAGTCCTCTAAAGGAATCTCTCCACCATTATAAAGCACTACTGTTGTATCCATTGATAATAGTGTTGGAATAAGGTCTGAAAACCCATATTTTGAAAATACTGTTGCACCAACTGTTACATTTCTTCTAAACTGAACTCCTAAAATATGTCTTACACATTGAGATAGTATCCCTGAATATAACTTTTTAGTTATCTCATTTGTCTCTAACTCTCTGAAATTTGTCATTGCACCAATACGAACAAAATCTTTCTCTTCCTTAATATAAGAAAGAGAAAGATTTGAAAGGTCGATTGCTGTATTAAAAGAAACATTACCCATTCTAAGGTAAGATGTTCCTCCTAATATTATATTCTTTTTATTTTTTAACAGTTCATTATAAGCTTCTTCCATTGTAGATGGTGCTATATAATTCTTAAAACTAAACAAAGCCAACCTCCTGTATCTTTAAAAGATTTTATCCTTTTACACTAACGCACTTTTTTTCTTCTTCATCCATTGGAAGTATCATATTAAGTATTACTGCTATAGAACCTGATACAACAATACCTGAACCTCCAAATATTAATCTTATGCTTTCTGGGAAATTAACAAGTGCATTTGGTACACTTCCAAGTCCATAACCAAGTCCTAAAGATACTGAAAGAATAAGTGCATTTCTTCCTCTTAAAGGTTCTTTAGTTATCAGATTGATTCCAGAAATACTTATCATTGCAAATACCATTACCAAACTTCCACCAATTACACTTGCAGGTACTATTGCAAGTAAAGCACCGATTTTTGGTATGAAGGCTCCTAATACCAGAAAAGCAGCTCCAACTGCAACAACAAATCTGCTCATTACTCCAGTCATTGCCACAAGTCCTGTATTTTGGCTAAATGAAGTTGTTGGTAAAATTGAGAAACAACTAGCTAAACAGCTTCCAACACCATCTGCAAGGATTCCTCCAGACAGTTCCTTATCAGTTAACTCTCTGTTAGCTCCACCCATTGTTACACCTGACATATCTCCAACTGTCTCAACTGCTGATACAATAAACATCATAATCATAGCCATACAAGCATCTAAATGGAATGTAAATCCATAAGTGAATGGTCTAGGGATGTTTATATATCCTGCATTATAAACAGCTGACAAATCAACTTTTCCCATAAATATAGCTACTATAAATCCAACTATTGTTCCAATAAATATTGAACCAGTACTTGTGATTCCCTTAGTAAACTGTTTAAAGAAAATTATTGTGATTAAAACAATCATTCCTAAAAATAGATTTGAGAAAGAACCAAAATCTGCAGCTCCAACTCCACCAGCAAAGTTTTTAACTCCAACTGGAAGAAGTGATAAACCAATTGATAGCACAATAACACCAGTTACTACAGGTGGGAAATATCTTCTTATTCTTTTTATAATAAGTCCTATGAATGCTTCAAAAATACCACCAACTAAGGCAGCACCTAATATTGCTTCATATCCATATTGAGTTCCAATTGAAAGTGCGACAGGAACAAAGGCAAAACTTGTTCCAACAACGATAGGTAATCTCGCTCCGACAGGTCCTAGAGTATATGCCTGTAACATAGTGTTTAATCCTGCTACCAGCATAGTACATTGAATTAGAAAAGTCTTAGTATCAGCAGGCAGATTAAGTGCTCCTGATACAATGATTAAAGGTGTGATATTACTTACAAACATTGCAAGTACGTGCTGTAATCCTAATGGTATAGCCTCCTTTAAAGGTGGTATCCCATCTAAGTGATAAGCTGATTTGTTTCTCATTTCCGTCCTCCTAAAGTTTTTTAATATTTTATCTCATATATAGGAGTGAAAATAAAAAGCCCTAAACTGAATACAGCTTAAGATTATATTTTATATTCAACTCATAGCGGCTTGTTACAATGGCAACCCGTAGAAACTCCTGACCTTATTACAGGTATATATGAGTATATTTTTAAATAAAAGTCAATACAATAAATACCAACAGTCCAACTTTCTTAATGATATTTTGTATTCCATAGTTCTGATATCTGAAATGGTATCATAACTTTGAAAAGATTTCAACCATTTTTTACTAAATTTCTATCACAACTTTTCTTTTTTTCTAAATCAGTACATTAATTTTAAAAAAATTTAGCTTTTTTGTATTATATCATTTTTTATCTACTTGTATAACATTTTTTTCTCTTTTTTCCTAATAAAATTATCCTCTATTTTCCTATATTTACTGGTAATTTATCTCAAATAATTATATAATATTACCAATACATTAAAAGGGGGAAGTATTATGAAAAAACCTGTAATTGGAATTACTGTTTTTAAAGAGAGAAAAACAAGAGGAGTATATAATTCTGTAAGTTATGAATATGCAGATTGTGTTATAGCAGCAGGGGGAATACCTCTATTTATACCATTATCTGAACCTGAAAATGCAAAGGATTATATGGATATAGTTGATGGATTGATATTTAGTGGTGGAGAGGATATTGCTCCTAGATATTTTGATGAAGAACCAGTTATCAAATTAGGTGGAGTAGATTCAATTCGTGATGAATTTGAATTTGCACTGTTTAAAGCTGCTACTGAAAATCATAAACCTATCTTAGGTATATGCAGAGGAGTTCAGATAATCAATGTTGCTTTAGGTGGAAACCTTTATCAGGATATAGATTCTCAAATTAAAAATGTCAAAGGACACCATCCAGATGTAACTGCTAAAGATGAGCTATACCACAGTGTAAATATAAAACCTGAAACTATATTAAGCTCACTTTTCAACAAGGAAAAAATATATGTAAACTCATTCCATCATCAGGCTTTAAAAGAGCTGGGAAAAAATTTAAAAGTGTCTGCTCTTTCTGAAGATGGAATAATAGAAGCTGTTGAATACAATGATTTAAATGAACAGTTCATACTTGGAATACAATGGCATCCTGAGGGTCTAGGAAGAAGATATCCTGAATTCATAAAAATATTTAAAGTTTTAATTGATAGAGCAGCTAAATAATTTTTTAAGTGGTAACATATGTTACCGCTTTTTTTTATTTTCTCCTATATGATATTCCTATAAGGAAAAAAGAAATCAAGGAGGAATTAAAATGTGTAATCAAATGTTTTGTTACCAATGTCAGGAAACAGCTATGGGAAAAGGATGCAGTATGATGGGGGTATGTGGTAAAAAGCCTCAAACAGCAAATCTTCAGGATATGCTTATATATACTGTAAAAGGACTAGCTTGTGTAACTTCTATATTAAGAAACAGAGATAAAGAAAATAAAATAATAACTAAAGAGATAAATAGATATATTTTAAACTCACTTTTTATAACTATAACTAATGCCAACTTCGACGACGTTGCAATACTTACAGAGATAAAAAGAGGAATGAAATTAAGAGAAGATTTAAAAGTAAAACTAACTCAAGATGAAAAAACAGCACTTAAAAGATTTGGTGAGATAACTGAATATCTATCTGATTCAGATGAAGAAATCATAGCTTATTCAAGAAATAAAAATGTAGGAATAGCCAGAACTGAAAATGAAGATATCAAATCTTTAAGAGAACTTTTAACTTATGGATTGAAAGGTATGGCTGCTTATGCTGAACATGCTCTAAATCTTGGAAAGTTTGACCAAAATATAGTATCATTTATTGAAAAAGCTCTTATTGCTACAATAGATGACACTTTAAATGCTGACCAACTTGTTGCTCTTACTTTAGAGTGTGGAAAATATGGAGTGGAAACAATGGCTCTTTTAGATAAAGCTAACACTGAAGCTTTTGGTAATCCAGAAATCACTAAAGTAAATATCGGAGTAGGAACAAGACCTGGAATACTTATAAGTGGTCATGACCTAAATGATTTAAAACAACTTTTAGAGCAAAGTAAAGATAGCGGAGTAGATATCTATACTCACTCTGAAATGCTTCCTGGACACTACTATCCTGAACTTAAAAAATACCCTCATTTCTTTGGAAACTATGGAAATGCATGGTGGAAACAAAAAGAGGAATTTGAAAAATTCAACGGACCAATTGTGTTTACAACTAACTGTATAGTTCCACCTGCTCCAAATGCCTCATACAAAGATAGAGTATTTACAACAAATGCTGCAGGATTCCCAGGATGGAAGAAAATAAAAATAAATTCTGATGGAACAAAAGATTTTTCAGAAGTAATTGAAATAGCTAAAAAATGTGCATCTCCAGTTGAAATTGAAAAAGGAGAAATTATTGGTGGATTTGCTCATAATCAGGTTTTAGCTCTTGCTGATAAAGTTGTTGAAAATGTAAAGAACGGTTCTATTAGAAGATTTATAGTTATGGCTGGTTGCGATGGAAGAATGAAAAACAGAGAATACTATACAGAATTTGCTCAAAAACTTCCTAAAGATACTGTAATCCTAACAGCTGGTTGTGCTAAATACAAATATAACAAGCTAAATTTAGGAGATATCAATGGTATCCCTAGAGTTTTAGATGCTGGACAATGTAATGACTCATACTCACTTGCTGTAATTGCATTAAAACTTAAAGAGGTATTTAATTTAGCAGATATAAATGAACTTCCAATTACATATAACATTGCATGGTATGAGCAGAAAGCTGTAATTGTATTACTTGCTCTTCTATATCTTGGAGTTAAAAATATCCATTTAGGACCAACACTACCTGCATTCCTATCTCCAAATGTTGCAAAAATTCTTGTTGAAAACTTTGGAATTGCTGGTATCACAACTGTTGATGAAGATTTGAAAAAATTTGACCTTATGTAATTCTACAAAAATATCTAAAAGCCACAATGACTTTATACAAAATATAAATCTATAAAATAGATAAAAGTACTAACTTCAACTTTATATAAACACAGATATCAAACCCTATGAAAATACAGATAAGAGGTAGCTCTAACCTCCCTTAAAAAAAGCTGATAGAAATGGATTGAAACTACTTTCCACTCTATCAGCTTTTATTCTGTTATTTATTTTATTTTTTCAACTAAGTTTTCCTTACAAAGTTAGAATAAACTTTTTACTCCTTTACACATACAAGAAGAATAATTCCACAGACAATTAGCATAGCTCCTGCAAATCCAGTAACTGCTCTTTCATATTTTCTTACTCCAGCTTCTCCAAATTTGCTTCTGATAATGCTTCTTACCAGTCTTCTTCTTCCCACTTTTCCATAATTACTTATCCAATTCCAATCTAATATAGCTCCAATTATCACTACTAATCCTGCTATAATAAGAAGATACTGATAGTGAAATTTAAAAAAATACTCAAAATCATCAATCATCTAAATACCCCACTTTTTTAATTTATTTTTTTCCCACTTCTGATACTCTTTTTCCAATAAAACTTTAATATTTTTATAGTACTCCTCGCTGTATGGAGTAAATAGATAGTTTTCATCTTTGTATCTATCTTCATTATATCTACTCTCTATATAGAGTTTAGCAGAGTTCATAAACAACCCTGGGACCTTTTTATCTCCATATAGATGTTTTATAAAATCTTTTCCATCGTTATTGAAAAGAATTGTACCAAGTCTACCATTCATACTGTATAAAATAACCTCTCTTAAATCTCTACAGCTATCTATCTCAAGATAATCCCTTAAAAATCCATAGAAGTTATCTAAAAAATCTGATATCATACCCTTTTCAAAAGCAAATCTTAAAATATATGCAAGATGATTTAAAGTAGTAAGTCTTCCAACATTGAGCTCTTTTTTCAATACCTCTTCATAGTGAAATCTGTAATCATCATAAAATTTTCCACCATCTTTATCATTTTTAAAGTACTCATATTCAAATCTCATCCTGTCACTAAATTTACCAAACAGTTCATCTATCTCTTGACTATTGAGACTTTCACAATATATATTATCATACCCAAAACTCTTAATTTTATCCTTTGGTAGATTATTTACAATAAAATAATAATCAAGAGGTGGAGTGAGTTCATGATTTTCCTTTTCAAATTGCACAAACCATGTCTGAAGTTCCCCATAATCTATAATCAATTCATGATTTCTTGGTTCTACATTTGGAGAGATTTTCAGTGTAAATTCTTTTCCATATGGAATAAGATAATATCCATAAACACCTTTTTCATTTTCCTCTGGATTTGTAATATAAAATCTCTGTTCTGGCCTTGACTGGATATTCTTATTACTAACAGTTGCAACCTCATCAAATGATGCTACCATATCACGAGATTTAAGTACCTTACTTAAAGTCTTTTTATCCAAAGTTAAAATATCCATAGTTCCTAAATGAACCTTGTCCATATCATATTTTTCAAACATATCGCTGATATGATAAAGTCCCTCTGCTATATTTTCTCTATAATCAAAGTTTTTTAGCTCTTCTACACTGTATTTTTCCCCTTTATCACCAATTATCTCTCCACTATACTTTTGGACAAAGCTCTCTATAAATTCAAATGCTGTTTCCCAATCTTTAGTGGTACTTGGTGATAACATCCTCACACTGAATACCTTATACTCTTTGGAATATTGAAATCTAAAACCAAAAACTGTTCGCCCTTTTATCCCAAGGTTGATATTACAATCTTCTACTGGTATCTCAAGCATCTCTTTATAATGAAAACTCCCAAAAGGTTCATCATATAGATATTGATATCTGTTTTCAAAATCAGCAAGAAACTCTTTTAATCTCTTTTTTTCAATACCTGTTTTTTCTATTTTTATTATAAAACTCTTAGCCATTATGCTCCCCCAAACTCAAAGTAAATTTTCTATTCTCATATCCTGGATTTTTACTCTCTAATAAATTGAAACTAAGATATTTTTTCTTTTCTGGTATGCCATTCTATAGAAGGCTTTCATATTTTCCATTATCTCTTTTAAATCACTTATTATTATATCTCTATCACTGTCCCAAATATCTGGATAGATATTATTTTCTTTGCAGCTTTCTATATCCAAATGAGATATGACCTTATCTACATCTACTCCCTCTAACGCTCTCACTATCTTATGAACACGCTCTTTAGTAGTATATGAGATAAAATACTCTTCACACAATACATACTCTCCTACTACTGCTTCACTTAAAGGATACTCCTCTATTGGACTGCTTGCACTTATCCCACACAGAATAAAATGTAATACATCCCACATCTCTCCTATATCAAGAATTGGCAAATCCTCATTCTCCTGTGAATCCTCAACAAATTGCAAACATCCCTCATCATCTTCAATATCAAGCAATAATTTTAGCTCCTCATCATCGATTATCTGGTAATTTGCTATCATTCCCATACTAATTTTCCCCCTTTTCACTCCTTAGTTACTCATAGCCTAAGTAAAATAAGATAAAAATTCTGTAATTGAGAACCTATCATCATCCTGAATATTTTCTACCCCTTATTTCTATTATACATTACATCAGTATAATTTCAATTTATTTTTACAATATATTTTAAATAATACTCGATAGAAATGGAATAACATAATACAAAATAAGATGTTTCTTTTAAAAATCATACATATTTTTTATAAATAAATTGACAATTTTTAAATCTTCCTTTATAATTGCTATACGTTTATATTATTATTTATTATATTGATGGAGGTATTAATGAAAAGAATAATTATTAGTTTTTTATCTGCTATGACACTTCTAGCTTCAACAGCCTATGGAGCAGTTGCTGAAGGTGTAGGTAATGGATATAAAGGTGATATAAAGGTTAGAATGACTTATGAAGGTAATGAGATTAAAGAGGTTGACGTATTAGAACACTCTGAATCAAAATTTACTAAAAAAGCAATGAATCAAGTAATTGATAATATAATTGCTACACAAAATGTGGATGTTGATAATGTTTCAGGTGCTACTTATACATCTGAAGGTATAAAAGAAGCTGTAGAAGCTGCAGTTGCTGCTGCTGGAATCACTCTTCAAGCAAAAACTCCTGCTGAAAAAAAAGTAGAAGCTGTAAAAGATACATCTACTGATATAGTTGTAGTAGGTGGTGGAGGTGCAGGACTTACTTCTGCAATCGCTGCTAAAGAAAAAGGAGCTAATGTAATTTTACTTGAAAAAATGTCTATGCTTGGTGGAAACACTAACTATGCAACAGGTGGAATCAATGCTGCTAACTCTAAATTACAAAAGAAATTAAATATTGAAGATAGTGCTGAACTATACTATAAAGACACTATGAAAGGTGGAAAAAATAAAAACAATCCACAACTGTTAAAAACTCTTACAGAAAATTCTGGTGAAATAATCACTTGGCTTACTGATAGAGGTGTTGACTTAACAGAGGTTTCTTACAGTGGAGGACAAAGTGTAAAAAGAATCCACAGACCTACAGGTGGTAAAGCTGTTGGTCCAGTTGTTGTAGATGCATTAGCTGCAACTGCTGAAAAAGAGGGAATCGATATTAGAACTGATAGCTATGTTACTGAAATCTTAAAAGATGGAGATAGAGTAACTGGAGTAAAAGTAAAACACAATGGACAAGTTTATACTATAAAAGCTAAAGCTGTTATTATGGCTACTGGTGGATTTGGAGCTAACCCTGAAATGGTTACTCAATACAAGCCTGACTTAAAAGGATTTGGTTCTACAAACAGTCCAGCTATAACTGGTGAAGGTATAAAAATGGTTGAAAAAGCTGGTGGAGCTTTAGTTGACATGACTGAAATTCAAACTCACCCAACTGTTGTTCACCACAATACTGCAATGATTACTGAAACAGTAAGAGGAGAAGGAGCAGTATTAATCAATAGAGATGGTAAAAGATTTATAAATGAACTTGAAACAAGAGACGTTGTATCTAAAGCAGAACTTGCTCAAAAAGGAAAGAGTGCTTTCTTAGTATTTGACCAAGGAATAAGAGAAAAATTAAAAGCTGCTGATGGATATGTTAAAAAAGGATTTGCAAAAGAAGCTAACACTTTAGAAGAGCTAGGAAAGAAAATCGGTGTAGATTCTAAAAATCTTGTTAATACAGTAGCTCAATATAATAAATACGTAAAAGAAGGAAAAGATACTGAATTCAATAAAAACATTCTTCCTAAAGAATTAAATCAGGCTCCTTTCTATGCTATTGAAGTATCACCTGCTGTACATCACACAATGGGTGGAGTTCGTATCAATACATCTGCAGAAGTTTTAAATGCTAAAGGACAAATAATAAAAGGACTTTATGCAGCTGGAGAGATAACAGGTGGAGTACATGGTGGAAACAGAATAGGTGGAAATGCCATGACTGACATAACTGTATTTGGTAAAATAGCTGGAGATAATGCAGCTGAATTTATAAAAACTGTAAAATAATAGTATCTTTAATAAAAAAATACCAGTGGAATATTCCACTGGTATTTTAATTTATAGCCTATTTATTATTTACTACAAATTTGATTTCATCATTTTCAAGAACTACATCTACATTATCTCTTTCCTTAATCTTGTTAGATAGGATTAATTTAGCAAGTGTAGTTTCTATCTCTTTTTGAATATATCTTCTTAAAGGTCTAGCACCATATTGAGGGTCATATGCACTGTTTGCAAGATACTCAATAACTGGTTCTGAGAAGTTAAGTTTGATATGTCTATCATCAAGTTTTTCTTGAACACCTTTAAGTGAAAGTCTAACAATACCTTTAATAGATGCAAGGTCAAGTGCTTTAAAGACAATGATCTCATCTACTCTGTTTAAGAACTCAGGTCTGAAGTTAGCCTTTAATTCATCTAAAACAGCTTCTTTTGTCTTTTCTCCAAGATTTATATCTTCAAGAATCAATGGGCTACCTATATTTGATGTCATGATAATAAGTGTGTTTTTAAAGTCCACTACTCTACCTTGTCCATCTGTAAGTCTACCATCATCTAGAACCTGTAATAGAATATTAAATACATCTGGGTGAGCTTTTTCAATCTCGTCAAATAGTACTACTGAATAAGGTTTAGTTCTAACAGCTTCTGTTAATTGTCCACCTTCTTCGTATCCTACATATCCAGGAGGGGCACCAATTAATCTAGTGGTTGAAAACTTATCCATATATTCACTCATGTCGATTCTAATTACACTCTCTTCACTGTCAAATAGATTGTATGCAAGTGATTTAGCAAGATATGTCTTACCAACACCAGTAGGTCCTAAGAATATAAATGAACCCATAGGTCTATTTGCATCTTTAAGTCCAGCTCTGGATCTGATCATAGTATCAGCAACTGCTTTTACTGCTTCATCCTGTCCTTTTACTCTCTCTTTTAGTGATTGTTCCAAATGTAATATCTTTTCTTTTTCAGTTTCAGCAAGTTTTGCTACAGGTATTCCTGTCCATTTTGAAACGATATCTGCAATTTCATCTGATGTAACTTCCTGTTTTAGAAGTCCACTTCCACCATAAGCTTCATCAAGCTTATCCTGCTGCTCTTTCAGTTGTTTTTCTAAAGTTCCTAATTTTCCATATTTCAACTCTGAAAGTTTAGTCAGGTCATAGTTTCTTTCTGCCTGTTCCATTTCAAGTTTAACTTTTTCTATCTCTTCTTTTATAGATTTAACTTTTGAAATATCTTTCTTTTCAAGTTCCCATTGAGATTTAAGTAAAGCTTTTTTAGAGTTAACTTCAGCAAGTTCTTTTTCAAGAACATCAAGTCTCTCTTTAGAAGCCTCATCAGTTTCCTTCTTTAAAGCTTCTCTTTCTATCTCAAGTTGCATACTCTTTCTTGTAAGTTCGTCAAGTTCTGCTGGCATTGAATCTATCTCTGTTCTAATCATAGCAGCAGCTTCGTCAATAAGGTCAATAGCCTTATCTGGAAGATGTCTATCAGAGATATATCTATTACTTAATGTTGCTGCAGCAACTATTGAACCGTCTGTAATTCTTACACCATGGTACATCTCAAATCTCTCTTTAAGTCCTCTTAATATAGAGATTGTATCTTCAACTGTTGGTTCATTTACAAGTACAATCTGGAATCTTCTTTCAAGAGCTGGGTCCTTCTCAATATATTTTCTATACTCATCTATTGTAGTAGCACCTATTACTCTTACCTCTCCTCTTGCAAGCATTGGTTTTAGAATGTTTCCAGCATCCATTGCTCCATCAGTTTTTCCAGCACCAACTATTGTATGGATCTCGTCAATAAATAGAATTATCTGTCCATTAGATTCTTCTACCTCTTTTAATACACCTTTTAATCTCTCTTCAAATTCCCCTCTGAATTTTGCTCCAGCTATAAGTGCACCCATGTCAAGAGAGTAGATTTTCTTTCCTTTTAATGATTCTGGAACGTCTCCTCTCAATATTCTTTGTGCAAGTCCCTCTGCAATAGCAGTCTTACCAACACCAGGTTCACCTATAAGTATAGGGTTGTTTTTAGTTCTTCTTGAAATAATCTGTATTGTTCTTCTGATCTCACTGTCTCTTCCTATAATAGGGTCGATTTTACCTTCTCTTGCTAATTCAACTAGATCTTTTGCATATTTTTCAAGAACTTCATATTTAGCCTCAGGATTTTGAGAGTCAACCTTTTGGTTACCTCTTATTTCCTTTACAACTTTTATATAACTATCTTCATTAATACCTAATTTTCTAAGTAATGGTAGATTTCTTATTAAAGCTAAAAATAGATGTTCAACACTTAAATAAGAGTCACCCATCTTTTCCATTATTTTTTCTGCGTCAATAAGCACTCTGTGAGTACCCTGATCCAGACTTACATCTCCCAAACTGCTTCCTTCAACTTTAGGAAATCTCGAAATTTCATTTTCAACTTGGTTTATAATAAAGTTAAGATTTAAGTCAAGTTTTTCAATAATTCTCGGAATAAGTCCTTCGTTATTCTTTAGGAGAGCCAAAGCCAAAAATTCAGGTTTAATAGTTTGTTGTTTAGCCTTCATTGTAAGCTCTTGAGCTTCTTGTAAAGCCAATAAAGAATTTTCAGTAAACTTGTTTTGATTCATATATAGACCTCCTTTTAAATTTCATTACTAAATTGTAATGATTACTACTTTGTATAATTTGATTATAGAACACATTTATTTTTTTGTCAACTGTTTTGATACATTTTTTTTACTGTTTTTTACTTCAAAAAACCATTGATTTATTGCGGAAAATATGGAATAATATAACTATATAGATTAAAGTAATTATAATAGGGAGGGTAATATGGGATTATTCGATTTTTTCAAGAAAAAAAATAATGAGGAATGGTTTGAAATTTATGCACCAGTAAATGGTAAAGTTATCGACCTTTCTGAAGTACCTGATGATGCTTTTGCTCAAAAAATGGTAGGAGACGGATGTGCAATAGAACCAACTGAAGGAGTTATTTGTGCACCAGTAGATGGAGAGATTGATATATTCGAAACTAACCATGCTGTCAGCTTTGAAACTCCAAATGGACTAGAAATGATAGTTCACTTTGGTATCGACACTGTTACATTAAAAGGAGAAGGATTCAAGAGAGTTGCTACTTCTGATACTGTAAAAGTTGGAGACAAATTAGTTGAATATGATTTAGACTTCATTAAAAGCAAAGTTCCTTCTACAAGAACTCCAGTTATCATCAACAACATGGAAGCTGTAGAAAAAATAGATGTAGTTGCATTAGGTAAAGACGTTAAAGTTGGAGACCTAATTATGAAAGTTTTATTAAAAAAATAATTTAACTTAAAAAGGATGTCCTGTGACATCCTTTTTTTATACTATAAGTTTTCTTCTTTTTAAAATTAAAGTTGTAATATAAGTCATAAAATCTGAAATAGGAAGTGCAAGCCACACTCCATTTTCTCCTAAAAACTGTGGTAACACAAATAGAGCTATTGCTACATAGATAGTACTTCTGAGCATAGACAGCATATTTGCATATCTTGATTCCTCTCTTGCCTGAAGATATGCTATCTCTATAAAGTTTGCACCTAAAAAGATTATTGCACTTGTGTAAAGTATCATCCCTTCAGAAGCCTTTGCAACTAAAGATGGATCTGTATTAAAAAGTCTTATCAGATTTTTACTGTAAAAAATTACCCATAAAAGTATCCCACTTGTAAGTATTAAAGATACCTTTTGTCCAAGTTTATATATATCTTTAACCCTATCCATAAGCTTTTCACCAAAGTTATAGCTCACTATTGGCTGAATTCCCTGACCAAGTCCTGTAAATAGCATTCTAAATATATAAGCTACATATCCTACTATACAAAATGCTGATACCCCAATCTCTCCACTATATTTCATAAATGATTTATTAAATAGAATAGTTATAAAAGCTACAGCAAACTCCATAATAAAAGATGGAAAACCAATTGTAACTATCTTAGCTAAATAGTTTCTTTTAATCTTACTAAGCTTAAATTTGAAACCTGAACCAAATCTGAAAAAATATTTTAAAAGAAATACCATAGAGCAGAACTGACCTATAGCAGTTGCAATAGCTCCTCCAAAAATACCCCATTTAAATACCATAATAAATAACCAGTCTAGAAATATATTTGTAAGTGCTCCTATTACCATTGCTATAAAAGCATATGTCGGTGATTTATCATTTCTTACAACAGCATTTAAACTGTTAGCAAGCATTAAAAATCCAACTCCAAAGGCACAAGGATAAGTATATGCTCTCACCATTGGTAAAAGTTCTGTACTTGAACCCATCATATAGAAAAGTTTATCATTAAATAAAAGTACAAGTAACAGAATCACAAGATAGGAAATAACATTTAATATAATAATATATGAAAAACATCTATTCTGTATCTTCTTATTCTTAGGATGCAATGATATAAGTGTAGATCCACCTATTCCTATCATCAGGCTCACTGCAGCTGAAAAGTTAATTATAGGATAACCTATATTAATTGCTGCAAGTCCATCTGCACCTACTCCACGCCCTATAAATATTCCGTCAACTATTGCATAAAATGCTGTAACCAACATTCCAGTTACTGCTGGAACTGAAAAAGCAAAGAAAAGTCTCCCAACTGAGTCCTTTCCTAAACTCATTGATTTAGTCATATCCCCCTCCAAACTCTAAAATAAAAACTGACTCATTGAGCCAGTTCTTCTACAAAAATCTACACAAGATTATTGAAAGTTTAAAATAATATCTTTACCTGTTAAAATCAATCTTCCATTTTGGATCTTAATCTTGTCAACTTTTGATAAATCATTAAGATAACTAGACTCTATCTCCATCACTTTTGGGTCTCCCATCATCAATGTAGAAGCAAGACCATTTATTTTAAGATTGTCACCTTTTTGTTCATAGGTACCAAAATATCTATTTACTCCTGAAAAACCATAGACTCTATCTCCGTCAAAAGTTATAGTTATATCAGAGCCATCCAGATGATACTCTTTAGCATTTATCAGCTGATTATTGGCAACTGTGTTTTTAGATATATTTGACGTACATCCAAAGATAAAAATTGATAAAAATAATAATATAATCTTTTTCATATTGCCTCCTTAAAAAATCAGTAGAGGTATTGTAGCATATTTCCATTCCATTGACAATATTTAATTGACTTTTTATTATTTGATTTTTTTAAACACTGGTTGCATCTTTTCAAAACTGCAAATATAGTTAACTCCAATGCTTTTTAAAAAGTCATAAGCCACATCAAAATCCATTCCAATATACTCATTTATATGTGCATCTGACCCTATTGTAATAATCTCTCCACCTAATTCAAAATATCTCTTAACCAAATCTGTGCAAGGATAAAATCTATCCTCTTTGTATCTGAAACCAGAGGTATTTATCTCAATACCTTTATGCTTATTTATCAAAGTTTTAAGTATCTCATCAATCAGATCCAGATTTTCTTTATAATTTAATCCACGATACTTCTCTCCACCATATCTTGTTATAAAATCAATGTGTCCATATACATTGAACTCATTATAACTTTGTACATTTTTTAATACAGTTTCAAAGTAATGTCTCTGTAACTGCTCTTTATTCATATGCTTTTGCAACTCTCCCATTGCAATATCATGTCTATCCAATGCATGAGTTGAATTTATAACAAAGTCAAATGGGTACTTCTTTACCTCATTTTCCAGATGTTCCCTTGTGTGAGGCTGAATTCCCACCTCTACTCCTAATTTTACATCAATCTGATCTTTATACTTCTCTTTATATTCAAGGATTGTTTTTGTATATCTATCCAGGTCAAGTTTCCATCTATCTGTCATTCCCACTATATCATACTCTAAGTGATCTGTAATAGCTATATCCTTCATTCCTAAATCTATGGCTCTTTTGAAAATCTTATCTAAACTTTCCTGAGAGTCTCCTGAAAATTCACTATGAACGTGATAATCATTTATTAGCATCTCTGCACCTCTTTATCTCATTTATTCTTTAACTCAATTGTAGCATATTTTTTTTAAAAGATACAATTTTTTAATCTATCTTCTATAAAAAAGTTTATAAAAATAAAAGATATTGAATAATTATCCTATGTAGTATAAAATTGAATATGTATAAGACAATATAAAATATTTGGGAGGTTGCTATGTTTGATAAAAAAGTATACGTTGAAAGAAGAGAAAAGTTAAAAGAACTAGTTGGAAAAGGTGTTATAATTCTTCCTGGTAATCCTGAATCTCCAAGAAACTATCGTGGAAATGACTATAACTTTGAGCAGGATTCTACTTTTCTTTACTACTTTGGAATAGATATTCCAAATCTTATTGGAGTTATAGATATATGTAAAAACAGGGAGTATATCTTTGGTACTGATTACACACTTGATGATATTGTATGGATGGGAGAACAGAAGCTTTTAAAAGAGTTTGCCCATGATTCTGGTGTTGATAATTTTGTTGAGATCTCTGAGTTTAAAAAATATGCTCAGGAACTTCTTAAAAATGAAAGAACTGTTAGATTCCTTCCTCAATATAGAAGTGATGTTATTTTGCAATTAAGTGAAGCCTTTGGATTAAATCCATTTAATTTTTCACAACATGTTTCAGAAAAACTTATAAAAGCAGTAGTTGAACAGAGAAATACAAAATCGCAACTTGAAATAGATGAGATAGAAAAAGCTGTAAACATAACACGTGAGATGCACCTTGAAGCTATGAGAACAACTAAGCCTGGAATGAAGGAATATGAAGTTGTAGCTGCTTTAGAAGCAGTTGCTGCAAAGCATAATGCCTCTACATCTTTCTTTACAATATTTACTAAAAATGGTCAGACTCTTCACAACCATTTTCATGGTAATACTCTAGAAGAGGGAGATTTGATTATTTTAGACTGTGGTGCAAGAAGTGAAACTGGATACTGTGGAGATATGACAACTGCATTTCCTGTAAGTGGTAAATTTAGTGAAAGACAAAAAGATATATATTCAATTTTAATTAAGATGTTTGAAACTGCAGAAAATATGATAAGACCTGGAATCAACTATAAAGATGTTCATCTTAAAGTATCTGAAGTTATGGCTCAGGAGATGATAAAACGTGGCCTTATGAAGGGAGATGCTCATGAAGCTGTAAAAGCTGGAGCACATGCTATATTTATGCCACATGGACTTGGACATATGTTAGGACTTGATGTTCACGATATGGAAGGACTTGGAGAGGATTATGTAGGCTATGAAGATTTCCCAAGAGATCCTCAATTTGGTCTAAGTGCCTTAAGACTTGCAAGAAAGTTAAAACCTGGATATATCTTCACAGTTGAACCTGGAATCTACTTTATTCCTGAGCTTATCAAAAGATGGAAAAAAGCTGGTAAATTTGAGGAATTTTTAAATTATGAAGAGATTGAAAAATACTGTGACTTTGGTGGAATGAGATATGAGGGAGATTTTCTTATAACTGAAAATGGTGCCCGTCGTCTAGGAGAAAAAATGCCTAAATATCCAGAAGAGATTGAAAAAGCAATGAAAAGATAATATATAAAAAAAGCCCCCTGACCTTATTTAAGACTCAGGGGGTATTTAATAATCTAACTATTCAACAATAAATCCACTTGCTATTACAGCATGACCATCATCATAAAAAACTACTCCTTGACCTGGAGTAATTGCTCTTACTGGGTCATTTAAAAAGTTAACTTTGATATTTTCTCCATTTACAACTTCAAGTTTACATCTATGAAGTTTATCCTTAGATCTTGTTTTTGCCCAACATTCCATTCCATCTAATTCTTCTAACTTATCTAGAGTAAGAAGATTGATCTTATTTGCAAGTAGAGATTTTTTAAATAGAAGTTCATTATCTCCAACTACAATACTGTTTGTCTTCTGATCTAATTTTACAACATATATAGGCTTTGCAAGAGATACTCCTATCCCTTTTCTCTGTCCAATTGTATAAAATGGAAGCCCTTTATGTTTTCCTAAGACCTTACCAGTAGTTGTAACTATATTACCTGGCCTTTGAGCCTTTCCATTGCTCTTTTCTGTTAAATACTCTTTTAATTTTCCATCTTCTACAAAGCAGATCTCCTGAGAATCTTTCTTTGCATAAACTCTTACACCAAGCATTTGAGCCAACTCTCTTACTTTTGGTTTTTCAAGTTTTCCTATTGGAAACATTATATATTTAACATTTTCTTTTTTTATCTGTGACAGGAAATATACCTGATCTTTATTCTGATCGTCACCCATTACAAGTGCTCCATCTTTTATCTGTGCATAGTGACCAGTTGCCATAAAATCAGCACCTTTTTCACGGGCAAAATCAAGAAGTGCCCCAAATTTAATATGTTTATTACATACCATACAAGGATTTGGAGTTCTTCCATGCATATATTCATCTAAAAAGTAATCCATTACTTTCTCTTTAAACTCTTTTGTTGCATCTAAAATATAGTGTTTGATCCCTAAATCTTTACATACTTTATCTGCATCCTGGTCCTCAAGTCCACAAGTTCTCATTGTTACACCAAAAATATCATATCCCTGTTTTTTTAGTATATAAGCAACTGTTGAACTGTCAACTCCTCCGCTCATTGCAACGGCAATTTTTATATTTTTGTTTTTCTCGTCATAAGTCAAATACTTATCAAATTCCTTATTTTCCATACTTACCTTCCCATAGTTTTATAATATTTTTAAAAGTGAATTTCCAGCAATAAATATTCCAAATAAAAATATCAAAACCCCTGATATTCTAGATATTTTAAGAAGTTTATCCTCATCTAACACCTTAGTAAAGTGAGATAGTATAAATGTAGTTATAAACCACTCTGTTGCTCCTCCTAAAAATATTCCTGAAGCTGCCATAGCTGCAACTCTATAATGGTTACCTCCGTATACCTTCAATGTTGTAAAAATTACCACTATCGTAAAAATACTTGAAATATTTGCAAGTGCAATAAAAAAAGTTGTAAAGTAATCTTTTATCATACCTGCTGGTGTACATTCAATAGAACGTATTTTTTCCTGTGTACTGAATTTTTTCCATCCAACAAAAATCAAAAATATTCCAATTAAAATTTGTAGGTATAACTCATATTTTTTAATAGTGTCCTCTACCTGCGATATAAAAAGCAGTGCAGTGAGACCGTAGATTACATCCACTGTAATCATTCCTAACGCTGATATATAACCTTTTTTCTGACCTTCCAGTAATGTTTTTTCCATACAGTAGATTCCTACTGGCCCAAAAGGTATGGACAATAATAGTCCTGTTATAATTCCTTTAAAAATTGTTAAATCCAAGTTAAATACCTCCACACAACAGCTTTTAATTTTTTAAAGATTTACCACAATGGGGACAAAAAGAATAATCACCAACAATATTTGCTCCACAATTTGGACATATGTGTGTTTCAAATACTATTCTCTCTACATCTTCATACTCAGCACTTTGTGTTTTCAGTACCCTGTCAATAGATTCTTTTTTTAATTTGTACATACTTCTGCACTTATTACACACAATCAAATATTCTTTTTTGAACTTGAATACAGGAATAAAAAATATATCAAAGCTTCTATACAGCTCCATAAGGGAAAATTTGTCATTTAGACACCCTGTACATTTGAACTTTATATCACCTATTTTTTTACTTCTATTCCCTATCCCTAGAATTCCTATAAAAAACATTTTTACTCCTTAAACATTCTGTAAAACCTTGTTATGAATAACTTTCCTTAAATTATAACATATTATCAAACCCTTTTAAAGAAGTTTTAATATCCATAAATTTAAACTTTTCCAAGTGTCCCAACTATATATATTATAGCGACATTTTTATCTTTTTCAACTTAAATTTTAAATTTAATCATATTTACTTTTCCTTAGTAATTTTTATCTCATATAAAAAACAGTTGTTTTAAATCCTCAATTTTTATATAATAATAAATAAAGAGATGAAAGGAGAAAACTTTGAAAAAGATACCTACTGAAAAAGAGATTGAATTACAAATGGAAAAATCACTTAAAAAAATTCCATTTGAAATAAAAAAAATTAAGTTTTTACTTTCTATTATTAAAAGTTACAAAAAATTAATATCTATTTTTAAATAATAAAACTTAGGAGGATAAATGTTATCTGAAAAATTAAGAAAAAAACTTCATACTATTTCTGAGGAATTTGAAAAGAGAGGATTCTCTATTGAAGAGGATTTAGTAGAACTTGCAGAAACACGTGAGGATATTGCTGAAAGAATTGAAAATACAAAATTTAAAAAAATATCATTCTTCCAGGATGAGGAACTAAACTCAGTAGGTTTCACATTGGAAGATGTACAGGTTGAATTTATCGTAACACTTGGTGAAGATGAACAGGGACCATGGTATGAGGCCACTGCAGAAATCAGATTCTTTTAATTACAACGGAGGTCTTTGAGATGAGAATATTTGATGGACATGCTGATATTTGGTATGATGTTGCACAGAAAAGACAAACTGGAATGGATAATATCTTTAAAAATTGTCATTTAGAAAGATTTAAGGCTGGTAAAATCATGGGGGGAATCTTTATTGCATATTTAGAGCATAAAGATGACCTTGATGATGAAAAGCAGATGATACAGATGCTTGCAGCTACAGCACATGAAATTCAAAACAACCCAGACCTTTTTAATATTATAAAGAAACGTGGAGATTTTAATAGAGGTCTTGTAGAGGAAAAAGTTAATGTTCTAATGGGAGTTGAAGGATTAAGAGCTATAGGTACTGATCTTGACTGGCTTGATATGTTTTATTCTATGGGATTTAGACACGCTTCTTTAACATGGAATGAAGAAAATGCCCTTGCTACTGGAGTAAAAGGTGATGAAAAAAGAGGTCTGACAGAGATTGGTAAAAAGGCTATAGGAAAACTTGAAGAGCTTGGTATGATTGTAGATTGCTCTCATACCAATGAAAAAACATTCTGGGACATCTATGATATAGCTACAAAACCTTTTATAGCATCTCATTCCAATGCTAAAACACTTTGCAACCATCCACGTAACCTGACAGATGCCCAAATCAAAGCAATAGCTCAAAGAGATGGTTTAATCGGTATAAACGCATTTAGAAATTTTATATCAGAAGATGAAAATAAGAAAAATATGGAAAACTATGTAAATCATATTGATTATATGGTTTCCCTTGCTGGAATTAACCATGTAGCTTTAGGTTTTGATTTCTGTGAATATCTACATAAAGATAGACAAGATCTGGATTCTAATCCATTGGGTCTTGAAAATGCATCAAAGGCTCAAAATGTAATAGAGGAACTTCGTAAAAGAGGTTACAAAGAGAAAGAGATTAGAAAAATAGCTTACGAAAACTTTATGAGAATTATTGAAACTATCTTAAAATAAAAAAGTCGGACTGAAAAGTCCGATTTTTTATTAGAATTTCATTTTTGAAAAATGTTCTTTTGTTGCTCCACATGGAGGGCAAGTCCAGTCTTCTGGTAACTCTGCAAATGCAGTTCCCTTTGCTATTCCATGTTCTGGATCTCCTACTGCTGGATCATAAACATATCCGCATACTTCGCAAACATAAAGTCCTTTAGTAGCAGTATCATGCTCTTTTAAAGGTGAAAAGTGATCTTTAGTTATTCCACAAGGTGGGCAAGTCCAATCCTCAGGAAGTTGTTCAAAAGGTGTTCCTGCAGCTATTCCATGTTCTGGGTCTCCTACTGCTGGGTCATATACGTATCCACATACTTCACAAACATATTTTTTCATCTTAAACCTCCAACAAGTTAATTTCTACATCTATTATACATTATTTTTCAATTTTGTTAAGCAATTATTTTTTTCTTCTATCTCTTTTGCCAGACTTTTCTCACAGACATAGTTATGCCTGCATATCTCTCTTGTAATATTCAGCAAAAATTTTGAGAAAAGTTTAGGATTTTCTTTAGAAAGATCATGAAATGCAAACTTTGACATCTGCAATACAAAAACCTCAGTTTCAGCAACAGCACTTATTGCATAGGGAAGTATGCCTAAAAGAGCTGTTTCTCCAAATGATTCCCCTTCCATACATACGTGAACTAACTGTTCCTTCCCATCTTCATCTCTCACAAGTTTCACTGATCCCTCTTCAACTATATTTATGTACTCAGGTGACCCTCCCTGTTTAAATATCACATCACCTTTTTCATATTTTTTCAGTGTCATGGAAGAGATTATTTCTTTTAGCTCATCTTGGGATAAAGCTCCAAAAATTGCTATTTTTCCAATGGATTTACTCACTTCAGAATAAGCATCAACATTTTCTTCTTTCATCTTTTCCCCCTTTCAAGTGTAACGTAGTTTTATTCTACTTTCACTTAATAATTCCTTTTATTTTCTCAATTTATTTTTCTTGAATAGTACACCTTTTAATGTTACAATTAGTATAATCAAATTAAGGAAAAACTAATTGTATAGGTGGGATTATGAGATACTTAAAATTTATTTTAATCAAAATGTTTATTTTATCAAGTGTAAGTCTTTTTGCCTTCAATGGTCAAAATGACTGGTCAACAATTGCTGTATATGACAACAAGATACCTGACAATATTATCATCAATGAAAAATACGCAGGTGGACATCCAAAAGTTTTGGATTATGTATTTGTCAGATCAAGAGTTGCTAATTTAAGAGATTTACCATCTACAAAAGGTAAGATTGTCTCTAAGTATTATTATAACACAAAATTAATCGCTCTGGAAAAAATATATGATTACGGTAATATATGGTATCATGTAAGAGATGCAAAAGGTACAGAGGGATATATATCTGGAAACCTTGTTAGAAAGAGAATCTTCAGATTCCAAAAGGCTTTAGATAAAATTGATGAACTTCAAAACTTTATTAAAACACAGGAAGCTTTAGGAAGAGAGATTGCAAGTACAAACTCTTATGTTCCAAATCCTAATAACCAAAACTTCAAAAGACAGAAGGATAAATATGGAACATCACTTGACCAAAGTATAATTGGTAAAGCAGTAGATACTAATGAAGAGATCTATATTCCAGACAGATCAATTCTAGCAATAATTGAAAAAGGAAAAACTACTTCTAAAGTAAAAGTTGCAAGTATAAAAGAGGAGCTTATTATCTCTAACTCTTCTATATCAACAAATCCAAAAGTAAAAGATAATTTTACAAAGGTAGTTGCAATTGACGTTGCAAACCAAAATATGATTGTATTTGAAAAAAATAATGGAAGATGGGAAGTTATCTCTTATGTATATAGTAAAACTGGTATTGAAAGCCAATTAGGTTTTGAAACACCAAAAGGATTCTATATAGCTCCAATGGCTAAATATGTAATGCCATATAACGGAGAGGGTGGAGATAAACAAGGGTATGCAAGATATGCTATCAGATTCTCTGGTGGTGGATATCTTCACGGTACTCCTATCAACTATGATGAAGAGATCAATAAAGAGTTCTTTATGAAACAGAAAGAGACAACTTTAGGAACATTTACAGGTACAAGAAAATGTATACGTACTACTGAAGAGCATGCAAAATTCCTATTTGACTGGATGATTAAGACTCCAAATAAAAAACAAAATGAGCAAAGAGCTCAAGACAATGTTATGTTTGTTATATTCAATTAAATTTATTATAGATTTTAAAGGAGGATTTATTTACATGAAAAAACTGCTTCTTATTTTAGGTATTACAACATTTTTACTAGGTGGTTGTGCATCAACTGACAAAAACATCAGAGAAATTGACATAGAGGAAGGTGATGCTTCATACGTTCTAACTGATATCAATTCAAAGAAAAAACCTCTTGAAGAGATTATAGTTTTCAATCAGGCTGGTGTAACAATTAAAAAAGAGGGAAACAATTTAGTTCTTTCAATGCCTGAAGCAATTCTATTTGACTTTGACAAGACACAGGTTAAAGAAGGAGTTAAGGGAAGTTTAAATACTCTTGCTAAAGCTCTTGAAGAGAATAAAGATATTAAAATCAAAATTAACGGACATACAGATTATATAGGAACAGATCAGTATAACCTTGGACTTTCTATGAGAAGAGCATATTCTATTAAAAATTATCTTGCAAATAGAGGTGTAGACAGAAGCAATATATCTATTGAAGGATATGGTAAACAAAGTCCTGTAGCATCTAATGAAACTGCTGCTGGAAGAGCTCAAAACAGAAGAGTAGAGTTTATAATTTCAAGAAATGATGTTATATTCTAGTTATTCAACTTTAATAGGTGATATCACTATATTTCAGGATGAAGATTATATTTGTAGAATAGATTTTGGTAAGACAAAAGGTGAGGGTAAAAAAGAGGAAACACCACTTATAAAAGAGTGTGCCAAGGAGATTCAGGAATATCTAAAGGGAAAAAGAAAAGAGTTCTCTGTGAAATTCATTCCTCATGGAACAGATTTCCAGCTTAAAGTGTGGAATGCTCTTCTTGAGATTCCATATGGCACTACTGCTTCATATAAGGATATTGCAGTAAAAATAGGAAATGAAAAGGCTTGCAGAGCAGTTGGCAATGCCAATAATAAAAATCCCATTCCAATTATTATTCCATGCCATAGAGTTATTGGGCAAAATGGAAAGTTAGTTGGGTATGCTGGTGGCCTTGGAATTAAGGAATTTTTACTGAATTTAGAAAAGAAAACTGTTTAAAAAAAGGTTGTTGCATTTCTAAAATTTTAAAAATAAAATTCTCGGCATTAGAAATAGTTTCGTAATTTATGCAGTGAAACAGAATACTGAAAATTTGACTGTCTGAACGAAGTGAGTTTCAAATTTTCTTTCTGTGAACAAAATAAATAGAAACTATTGATAGCTTAGAGAATTATATTTTTACAGATTTGCAACAACCTTATTTTATATCTCTATATCATTTATATAATACTCATACTCATCTCTGGTAAATTGTGGTTTTCCATGCTTATATTTAAAAGCATTCTTTTTACTTAATACCTCAACATCAACCTTTATCAACCCTTCTGGCAATTTTGCTATTTTAGAGAAAGCATCCTTGCTCAAATCTATCTTTCTTCCATATTTCTTTTTAAAATTACCTCTGTCTAAAACAACAACTACTACTGATTTCTTGTTCTTTTTATTTGTAACCTTGAGTACCGTCCCAAAAGGATGATCATTTGAGGCACATGTAAGCTGATTTGAAGTATAAATATATCCACTTGCTGATACTTTTCCTTCAAATCCCTTTCCATACCAACTTGCTGTGGCTGAAACAACAGTTGAGCAGATCAGCAATAAAAAGATCAGAAAAAAACCTTTCTTCATCTCATCCCCCTATTTAAATATATTTATCCATATTTGAAATATTGACACTACAATTATTCCAGTTATAAAAAATAGAGTGCTACTTCTGTATTTTGCAAGAAGCATATTTATAAGCTTAGCAATAACAACAAGACCTACTAAAATTCCTATACCAAATGCTGCTATTGGAATTAAATACAGATTATTTACAGCATCCATAAGAGATGAGTAACTTCCAATATGCACAATACCCTTAACAAATCTATTGATAAATCCCAGAACATTGTAGTATTCTCCAAGCATTAAAAGTAGCATAGAGCCAGATATTCCAGGGATTATCATAGCCCCTGCTGCAATTCCACCACATATGAAAAGCTTTATCATGTATCCAAAAGTGATTACATTAGCAAGCTCTCCTGGCTCTGTCTTACCTCCGTAGAAGTAGTCAGCAAGTACAAATACAAGTGCTGCTAAAGCTCCAATTGTAAAAAATGTTATATTTTTTCCATTTTTTTTATCCTCATTTTTTATAATATATGGTATTGATGGCACAATAAGAAGTGTAAATATTCCAGCTGTCAATTTAGGATAATTTGTAACTGAAAATTCTATAAGTTTCGCAAATAAAACTATCCCAACTCCAGCTCCTATCCCAATGTTAGCTAAAAATTTTCCATATTCAATTTTTTTCTTTAAAGGAACAACAGGAAAATTCCCTATTGCCTCTGTAAGCTTGTCATATACTCCTAATACCACTGCAAGAGTTCCTCCAGAAACACCTGGTATTATATTAGCTATTCCTATGATTATTCCCTTTATAAATAATAGTATCATTTTTCCTCCGTATTCCTATCTGTGTTCAAATCCATTGACAACAACATCTACTTTTCCTGTCTTTGGATCCATTATAAGTCCATGAACCACTACATCTTTTGGTACCAATGGATGATTTTTAACTTTATTTACACTGTCTATCACAGAGTGCTCTACACAGTCAAAACCATGCAGCCAGTCTTTTACTTCAATTCCTGAATTAGAGATTATATGTAAAGTATTGCTCTCTATTCCTCTTTTTTCCATCTTTTCAATTATAGTCTCAGTATTTATATTACTTACTCCACAGTCATAGTGTCCAATTATAAATATCTCTTTTACATCAAACTCATAGATACATATTAAAAGACTTCTCATAGCACTTCCAAATGGATGAACTACTGCTCCACCAGCATTTTTTATAATCTTAGCATCTCCATTTTTAAGATTTAAAGCTTTTGGCAATAACTCTGTAAGCCTTGTATCCATACAGGAAACAATTGCAATTTTCTTATCAGGATACTTTGTTGTATTATACTTTTCATACTCTTTACTCTCTACAAACTTACGATTAAAATCCAATATCTCATTTAGATTGTTTTTTTCCATAAAAAAAGACCTCCCCAATATATTAGTCATCTAAGTATTTTAAACTAAATATTGAGGAGTGTCAATGAAAATAATCAGCTATAAAATTCTATCTAATAAAAACCTTCTAAATACTCATCTGCCTTATCTACATTGAGAAAAATCTTTTTCTTTTCCTCTTTTACATACCCTTTATCTTTTAATTTAGAAAAAACATTATAGTATTGGCTTTTACTTATATTAAAATGTTCCACATTAAACTCATCCTTTGAGATAACATTATTACTATCAGAGTATAATTTCAGCAAAGTAAGTATATATCCCTTAGTGTCATAAAAGTGGTACAAAAGTTGAAATATATGTATCTTCATCAGGCTTAACAAAAGTTTATCCATAAATTTATTATTTTTAATATCCTCAATATCAAAGTCAACCTCTTGCAAAACTGTGTCTTCTAATGCTTTTATCTCCAACTCTATATCTGGAACCTCAATCTTCTTCATGTGATAATAACTTAACAGGTCTCCAACAAACTCACCTGCCCTAAGCCAATGCTCATTTGCAATCACTTTTCCATTTGGAAAAATATTTTCCACTAAAATTTTACCTTTTTTTATTACGTAAAATTTATTTTCTAAAATCATTGAATCTTTTGCCTTAATCCTAACCTCTTTCATGAAATCCCCCCGTGATGATGTTTTTGTTACAATACAATTCTACCACATTCGCTTCATTTTTAAAATAGTTTTTGTATTTTTTTAGTATTTATTTTTCAAATCACGAATAAATTAAACTGTATTTAAGTGGAATATATAATTTTTTTAATAATATATAGGCCCAATTTCATTTTATTAAATCACATTAAATAAAAAAAAGACATTAAAAAATGTCTTTTTTATCTTAATCCTTTAAATCCTTCAAATATTCAAGCCTTATTCCAGCTTTTTTTATATACTCATTTAGATAACCTGTATCCTCTTCATGATTTTCAATTTTATATCTCATCATCCCATTTGAAAACTCTCTAAACTCCTGTTCAAGTTCTGATCTTTTATCTTCATCAATCTCATCATCCATAAGCTGATCAAGTTTTCTATCAAGTTTAGCATACCTTCTTGAAACAGAGCCTCTATTATAAGATGATGTACATCCTATCATCAGTAGCAAAAACAAAAATAACATCCATTTAGATTTCATAATTGCCTCCATAAAAAAATGGCGATCCCGATGTGGTTTGAACACACAGCCTATTCCTTAGGAGGGAATTGCTCTATCCAATTGAGCTACGGGATCACTTTGAACATTATACAACATATTCTAAAATTTTAAAAGTACTTTTTTTACTCCTCATGTTTTTTGAGCATATGCATAATATGTTTTTGTCCAATCCCGCTTAAACTACCTAATTTATACAGATAGTCTATAACCTTTTCCCCTTTTTTAAGTTCTAAATTTGAATATCTGTAATATGAAAGGAGATCTCTTAAAATATGTGCATCACTTCCAAAGGTTGCAGTTTTATCATAATCCTCTCTAAGTTTTGTAGCTACCATATTCCTTACTTCTGAAAGTGCATGATTGTGTGTTTCTACAGAATCTGTTCTCTCTAAAATATCATGAATATATGGTTTATTCTTAATAAAGTTCTTCTGTACTAAACCACATATATGTGGAATAGATTTATGGCAGTTATACTCCTCTAAGGCTTCTAGATACTCATAGATATCTCTGTGAGTCTTAGCCATTCTCTTTATATTCTTATAAGGTTCAACCTCTCTTCTATAAAAATCTTCAAGATCCTGCATTTTCTTAAAATACACAAGCATCTCAAAACCATCTTCACATCCTAATTCCAAACCAGGAACATTATTTACACCTAATTCATTGACTCTGACAGCACCACGTATCTCATTGTGATCGGTTACTGCAATAAGATATCTCTTATCCCTTACAAATCCTTCTAAGAATTCAGGCTTTATAAAGCTGTCTGACGCAGTAGTATGAATATGAAGGTCATAATAAAAGTCCCCAATAAACTTAATATCACTCTCTATAAATTCAAAAAAGAAATTAGAGAGTTTCTGAAATTCTACCATAATTTATTTTCTCCCTTCTATTTACATAATTGGAGATAAAAGTCTACATATTGATTCCTTACATTTTATATATAAACTTCTCTTGCTGTACTCACTTCTAAGAAGTCTATCACTATTTTCTATATCCTTTAAAAATATATTTCTAAATTTAACTGCAATCTCTTTTTCATATATATTTACATTAATTTCAAAGTTCTGATAAAAACTTCTGCAGTCAAAATTAGCAGTACCAGTTGTGATTATCTCATCATCAACAATGATTAATTTACTGTGTATAAATCCATTGTTATATTTATAAACCTCTGCTCCTAAATCTAAAAGTTCTCCTACAAAGTATTGATTAATCCAATATATAAACATATGATCTGGCTTATCTGGTATCATTATCTTTATCTGTACTCCAGAAAGAGCCGCCATTTTAAGTGCATCTAATACTGTATCATCTGGTACAAAATAAGGTGTTTGAATATAGATATACTCTTTTGCCTGCATTATCATCTTAAGTGCATTATCTCTTATAGTTCTAAACTGATAGTTTGGACCACTGCTTACTACCTGAATGTGTTCACTTATACGTCCCTTATCTTTCAGATCCTGCAATACATCGTCATAATATTTATACTCTTTATTAACTGTAATATTTTGCTTTTTAACAATACTCCATGAAAAGAAAAACTCTTTTTGAAGCTCTATAACTGCTTCACCTAATATTCTAAGCCCTGTATCACGCCAGTTACCAAGTCTTCCTTTTCCAATATATTCATCAGCTATATTAAATCCGCTAATATACCCTAATTTACTATCTATCAGACAAAGTTTTCTATGGTCTCTATAATTCGCTCTTAGATTTGCAATTTTAAACAGTGGAAAATGTGATGGAAAAAAAACTCCTGTTTCAGCACCACAGTTACGAAGACGTCTCAACATCTTTCTGCTATATCCACCTGCACCATCTACTATTATTCTAATCTTTACTCCCTCTTTTGCCTTTCTCTCAAGAATATCCACTATGCTCTTTCCAAGATTGTCATACCTGAAAATAAAATATTCCATCAATATTGATTCTTTGGCATTTTCAAGATCCTGTTTCATTGAGTTAAAGAATTCATTACCTTCAATAAATATATCTGTACTGTTCATATTGGTAAGTTTATTTTTACATGCAACCTGCAAATATGTAATAGTGTGCTCCCATTTTATAACATCTTTAAATTTATGATCTTTAATAATATCCTGATCATATAAAAACTTCCATTTATAATACTCATTTACAACTCTCTTTTTCCTGAAGCTGAGTCCAAAAAATAAGTAGAGAATAAATCCCAAATATGGGGCCAGTACCAGTAATGTTATCCAGAAAAGTGTAAACACTGGACGTTTACGTTCCAATAATATAATAATCAAAAGAAATATAATGTTTATAAATACTATATAATCCCTGAATAAAGAAATAATAAATCCCATCGTCTCACCTCTTAAGTTTATTGTAACACTTTTTTTTATAAAAATCTTTACTTTTTAGCTTTTTTTGTTGTTTATTTGCTAAATTTAAGTTATACTATTATTGAACGAACTTATAAAATAGAATTGGAGGCAGGTGAAAGAAATGAAAAGTTTTTTTGATAAGTTTGACAAAGAGCAAAAATTCAACCTATTTGTTGGTGATTTTTTAAACAAAATTTCTGGATATCCTACTAGAAATGATATAACTGAAGCCATCTTATCTGAAATTAAACAACCAGCTAAAAGTTACGTTCAAGATATGAATTCTCTTGCTGATATTGTTCAAGCTTATCTTGATGCAGTTATTGATACTAAAGTCAATTTGATAAGACAGATTAGAGAAAATTATGGTCACAGATTCAATACTAGCCTTGATATATATAAAGATATTTTGACTTCTGGTTACTTTCAAAATATTTTTTCTATAAATTTTGACACTGTTTTAGATACAAATTTCTCTAGTATGCTAGCTAGAATTACACCGTTGGAAAAATCTATTCCAACTTCCGATCAGATTAAATATTACAAGATCTTTGGGGATATAACGTCGATGAATAACATTTTTATATCTAGCCAGGATATAAGAAAGCTTAAAGTTTTAGGATTTTACAAAGAATTTTTCAATAGTATTAGAGAGGAATTCAAAAATTATCCTACGCTGTTTTTAGGAGTTAATCTTGAAGATTCTGACTTAATTGATATTCTTGATTTTATCCTAAAACCTTTAAAAGAACATGAACCTATTTACATTGTAAGTTATAGTTCTATAATCAGCAGTAAAAGTGCTGAATTTATAGGAAAATACGATGTGAAACTTATTTCTGCAGACACAACTGAATTTATAGATTTTTTCAGAGAGAAATCTTCAAGAATTGAGGGTGAATTAGCAGAAAAAAAGTTCGTATGGTAGTATCTGGTGATACAGCTGATGGTGATACTACCGAAATAAGAGGTTTTTCATACCCTCTGACACTTCAGTATGACGAAGATGAAATAAAAGAGCAAATTGAAGAAGAAAAACAGGTTGTCCTTGAAGAGGAGACAAAAGAAGATATTCCTCAAACCAATGACAATATAACAGAAGAAGCAGTAAAAGAGGTAGTAGAAGAACCTAAACAGGAAACAGATGAAGAGATAAAAGATGAACAGGATACAGATGTTACAATTGAAGAAGAGGTAACAACAGAAGAAGAGGTTACAGAGGAATGTAGTTCTTCTAGAATATCTAATGAAGAAATACCTGAACGTGAGGCTGAAAAAACAAGAATGGAAATCATCAGTGAAACAGAATTTATTGATGAAAAGGTTCCTTCTAATTTCCATTCATTACCTAAAACTATTGAATTGCCTTTAGCTCCAGGAATTGAAACAGGTTTACAGATACAATTTACCTCTTTAAAATTAAATACATTTCCAATAGAGGAGAGCAATGTGTCTTCTCATCTTAGCATTGATGAAACAGTTAACCTTGCTAATACAAATGTAAATATTGGAGATTTTACACTATATAATGTAGGAGTAAAAATACATAGTTATCCGAAATTTAAAATGGTTGAATTAAAAACAAGAGAATTCAAGCTTGCTTTAAGTGTTGGTCTCTTTGATAAAGACACTCTTAAAAAAGAGGGTGACTATTTTAAATATGAAATATTCAGTAAACTAAAGAACAGTAGACTTTCTAGTGTTGCTAAAACATTTAAGAAGATTTTCTCAGGTGAGGTAATCTCTTTTGAAATCAATGATTTAAAAGCTGAGATCTCATTTGAGAATTTGTTTCAGTACCGTAAGTTTACAATAGTTGAAAATGCTGTCTCTATATACGAAAAGATAAGTAAGAGATACAAGTTAAACAGAAGTAAGAATTTTTCTGAAACACCTATCTCATTCTATACACTTTATCTTCTTGACCAATTTGTCCATGGGAAAAAAGAGATTGATACATGGATTAATTTTGGAATAGATAACACAATGGATATTAAAGCAGGTGATTTTATTACCTTTACAAATATTCATAAACTGGATATTCGTGGTATTAATTTTGACTTAAAAGAAACTATAAAAATTAAAGAACCAATTACTGAGATGGAACTATCACATGTTAAGAATAGAATAACTTGCTATAAAAAGACAGTTACTATAACACTTGAAAAAATAGAAAAATAGTATTAAGAGGTGGAAGAATATTGAAATTACTCGATAAAGATGAGTTTTTTAAAGAATTTTCTATTGATGAAGAATATTTTGATGCAACAGGACTTGAATGGGAAGAACTTGAAAAGATATATGCTGACTATGTCAGTATTGTCCCTCAATTAGAAAAAGAAGCTGAATATATTGTTTCAAAACTTATTGATTTATCAAGTGCTCACTCAGTGAGAAGAAGAGTAAAAAAACCTAAGCATCTGATTGAAAAAATAATAAGAAAAGGTAGAAAATATCTTGATAGAGGAATATCTGTTGATACATATAAAGAGATTGTTACAGACCTTATAGGAATTAGAGTTCTTCATCTTTTTAAAGATGACTGGAAAAACATTCATCACGAAATATTAGGACTTTGGGAAATAAGAGAGACTCCTCAAATAAATATAAGACGTGGAGACTATAACGTACTTCAACTTCAAGAGAGTATTGCAGATATGAATTGTGAGATAATTGTAAGAGACCACGGTTACAGATCTGTTCACTACCTTATTGGAGTTCCTGTAACTAAAAAAGATGAGATTCTTGTAGAGATTCAGGTACGTACAGTTTTCGAAGAGGCTTGGAGTGAGATTGACCATCTTATGAGATATCCTTATGATATGAATAACCCTATTATTACTGAGTATCTTGCTATTTTTAACAGAATAGTTGGAAGCGCTGATGAAATGGGAACATTTATTAAGAAAATGAAATCTGAATTCACTTTAAAACCAGATGAAAATGGTGAAACAAGAGAATTGGACACTAAATTCAAATAGGAATAATTTACTGCATCATGCATAGAACTTCTAATGGTGCAGTTTTTTATTTTCAGGTTGCTATATTAGATAAAACACGTTATAATTTAATAAAAAGCAAATAGGAGGAAAGATATGGATTTTATGAAATTAGGCGGAGCTGCCTTAAATGCTCTTGGAAAAGATGAAAAAATACCTTTTGACAAACTTTTTACTGGTGACTTTATGAGTAAGTATACAAATGTTGCTACTCTTGAGGAACTTCTAAAAAAATGTAACATCTCTGGTGTAGATGAGATTGAAAAGAATCTTGACCTTTTAAATGATAAGATTCAACAATTTACTAAATTTTCAAGCTGGAAGGATATGGTTGATACTGCAACTAAAGAATTCCTAAAAAATAAAGCCTCTGGTCTATTTAAGTAAAAAATAAGGGCTGTTGCATTTCTAAAATGATTAAAAATAAAATTCTCGGCATTAGAAATAGTTGCGTAATTTATGAAGCGAAACAGAATACTGAAAATTTGAATGTCTGAACGAAGTGAGTTTCAAATTTTCTTTCTGTAAGCAATATAAATAGAAACTATTGATAGCTTAGAGAATTATATTTTTAGAAATTTGCAACAGCCCTGTTTTTTATATTATTTATTATTTTTTATAGATTGTTCTACCGTCAGCTTGAGTTGATAGTACCTAATACTACATTTACATTAATATGTATAAAACGTATATCTATCAATGGTTTATTAGTATTAAATAATAAGAGGAGCCTCATTTGAGACTCCCTTATCTATATTTGGTACTATTTTTGTTTGTCATTCCTAATCTGCTCAAATCTTTTTTCAAGTTGTTTTCTAAAACAATCTGGAATAGGAATACCTGCTATTATTGCATTCTCTATAATACTTATCACTTCATTCCCTATAAAAATACATGTTATTATATTTTTGAATTGAATTGGTCCTTTTAATACTTGGTCTGCCTTCCAAACTGCAGTTAAAACTAATATCATCATAACTTTTTTTAATGCTCCCTTAATACCAATCCGAGAATTTGTTTTCTCTGTTATGATGCTCTTTATTATCCCAGATATATAATCTGTGAGCATAACTATTGCAAGGGTAGCTACGAGTTCATCCTGTCCACCTGTAATACAAAAAACAATAGATAATAGTCCACCAAGGATTAAGTTTACTATATTAAACACTGCTTTGCTTACTTCTTTTGCAATTTCAATTATTTGATTAAGCTCATCCACAGTTGCCTCCTTTATAATTTCATTCCAGCTTTAACTCCTATAACTCCTTCAGTCTTTCCGTGAAAGTTTGTACGACCTTCAGCATATCCTTCTACGTATCCTTTGCTATCTCTCATATTTTTTACTAATTCTAAAGTAGCTTTTGTATCTTGAGATTTAGATGCTACATCTATTATTTTATCAAGCATATTGATTTCATCATTCTTCTTACTTTTAAAAACAACTTGCAATGTATCTAAGGCTTTTTCAATATATTCATGTATCATTTCATCAGGTATCAAATCTGACAAACTTAATGGTATTTTACTTCTTATTATTTTTGTGGCAGCATCTAATTTTTTTTGCCCATTTCCGTCCTTATATATTGTTTCTGCAATACATACTGCATAATAAGCAAGTCTATTTAATAATGCTGTAACTTTTTCCTCTTTAGAAATCTTACCTTGTTTTTTAAATACAAATTTTAATATTACTAATGCAACTACAACTAATACCAAAATACCTGTTCCAATATAAAATATTTTATTACTCATTCTTTCCCTCCTTAAGTTGAAAATGTGGATAATCTTTAAAATTTTTCCAGTCTCCACCCCATTCTATATTGAATTTAGCTAATAGCCCTCTTGCTGATTTCACTAACTCTATATATTTAGCTGGATCCCAATTAAGTTTATTTCCTAGTACAATTGCAATATCAAAAGCATATCCTAATCCATCATTTTTTACTTGATGATTAGACTTATATTTATATCCATCACAATTAGTTACCTTTTTACCTGGAATGGTTCTTCCTTGTTGATATAATTTGTTCTGTTCCTCAGCTGTTCTAACTCCTGCTGTTATGATAAAATAATATGGTGAAACTGATAATAATTCTTCTGCAAAGGCTACTAGTTGTGGGTGTAATCCAATTAAATTACTTTTGCTTTTTTTATTAAATTCAGCCATGTACTCCTCCTTAAATCATTTCAATAACACTATCTATTGATTTAATAACATTTTTGCTTTTTTAATCACAAGTTTTATCTTAAAAGTTATAAATAACATTCTTTTGTAACTTTTAATTAGTCTTAGCCAACTAATTTTTTATGTACATCTCTTCTTTTAGCTTCAAATATTTCACTAGATATTTCTTTAACTTCCCCTGTTTTAAAGAAATTCTCTGTGTCATAAATTGATTGTATAAATGAAGTACCATAAAGTAGTAATGTAGCCATATCTTCTAATTTCATTTTCACTCCAAAGTTATCCTCAAAATACCAAGTTATTTCTTTTGATTTTTTTAGAGTTAGTGCAGCTTGAAGTGCAGTGATAGTAGCTACCATGAAAGCTACATCTTTATCTCTACACCTTTGGCGATGACCTTGATAATCAAATCCATATGCAAGTCTCTGGGCTTTAATATCATCTATCTGTTTATAATAATTCTCTTTTCCCTTCTGTCCATCGAAAATCCACTCTTTCCCATTCCAATTCCAGTATGGTTTGTTGTTTGGCTTCTCAACAGTTTTTATCTTCTTATTTTCTATGTATTCTCCATCTACCAATGAAACTTCAATATCGTTTTGTACCATTTCTTCCCTAGTCATTTCTCTGATCATACCACCGTCGATTATGGGGTTAGTTAATTTTGTTTCTGATATTAAATCTCCCTCTGTCCAATCGAGATACCAACTGGTTTTAAATTCTTCTTTTGTATAATTAAGTGTTATTTTATATTTTCCGGTTTTATCATAAATGCTTAACATTTTACCTCCTGTTTAATTTTTAATCATTTAATTTTTATGAATATTTATACT